>DATCBL010000030.1:0-9253 GCA_036511875.1 Acidimicrobiales bacterium | reverse complement strand
CATGGTCACCCACCTGGCCCAGTTGGACGCGCCCCTGGAGGAGGGCCTCCTGTGGCCGGCCGAGCAGATCGACCACTTCACCTGGGAGCGACCCCTCCCGGACAACAACGCCTTCGGCCAGCCCAGCTGGATGAAGGTGGTCAAGGAGCCGGTCGGCGTGGTCGGGGCCATCCTTCCCTGGAACTACCCCTTCGAGATCATCATCGCCAAGCTGGGCCAGGCCCTGGCCACCGGCAACTCCATGGTCATCAAGCCCGCCCCCGACACCCCGTGGAGCGCCACCCGCATCGGCCGGCTGATCGCCGAGCAGACCGACATCCCGGCCGGGATCGTCAACATCGTCCCGTCCTCCGACCACCTGATCGGCGAGCAGCTGGTGACCGACCCCCGGGTGGACATGATCTCCTTCACCGGGTCCACGGCCACCGGCCGGCGGATCATGGCGGCCGGGGCCCCCACCCTCAAGCGGCTCTTCCTGGAGCTCGGCGGCAAGTCGGCCGACATCATCCTGGAGGACGGCGACGTGGCCACCAAGATGGCCTTCATCGGCTTCATGTGCATGCACGCCGGACAGGGGTGCGCCATGCTCACCCGCAGCCTCATCCACCAGTCCCGCTACGACGAGGCCGTCGAGCTCGCCAAGGTGTCGATGGAGCAGGTCACCTACGGCGATCCCACCGACCCCGGCGTGATCCAGGGGCCCCAGGTCAGCGCCAAGCAGCGGGACCGGGTCATGGGCTACATCGACAAGGGCGTGGCCGAGGGGGCCCGCCTGGTCACCGGCGGCCACCGGCCGGCCCACCTGGAGAAGGGCTTCTTCGTGGAGCCGACCCTCTTCGCCGACGTGGACAACTCCATGACCATCGCCCAAGAGGAGATCTTCGGCCCGGTGCTGGTCCTCATCCCCTTCAAGGACGACGACGACGCCGTCCGCATCGCCAACGACAGCGCCTATGGCCTGTCCGGCGGGGTGACCTCGGCCTCCGAGGAGCGGGCCCTGGCCGTGGCCTCCCGGATCCGGTCCGGCACGGTCTCGGTCAACGGTGGCGTCTACTACAGCCCCATGTCCCCCTTCGGCGGCTACAAGGCCAGCGGGATCGGTCGTCAGAACGGGATCGAGGGGTTCGAGCAGTACCTGGAGACCAAGACCATCGCCGTCGGGAAGTGACGGCGTCAGACACGGTCGAGGCGCGGGGCCGGGCCCGGGCCGAGCACGACGCGGTCATCGCCGCCGGGGACCACCTCATCCAGCAGATGGCCTTCCGCGACGTCCCCGACGATGACGGCGACCTGACCATCGAGCTGGAGCTCAGTGCCCGCCTGACCAACCCGCGGGGCGGTCTGCAGGGCGGGCTGATGGCCACCATGGCCGACGTGGTGGCCGGGCGGGCGGTGTTCGCCGGGGCGCCGGCCGGCTCGGCCTGCGTGACCTCCGACCTCGACATCCACTACCTCCGGCCCCTGACCGTGGGCCCGGCCCGGGCCCGGGCCCACGTGGTGCAACGAGGACGGAGCCGGGCGGTGGCCAACGTCGACATCATCGACATGGGGAGCGGCCGGCTGTCGGCCACCTGCTGTGTGGCCTTCTCCATCTTCCCCGGCGACGCCGCCACCCGAGGGGTGCTCGAGACCTAGCGGGTACGACACCGAGTCAGGCCGGGCGGCCGGCCTCACCCCCGCCGGTCCCGCCGGCCTCGGGCCGATCGTGCCAGCACCCGCCATCCGACCAGCGCGGTCCCGAGGAAGACCAGGGCCACCAGCACGAAGGCCACCGCCGTCCCCTGGCCGGACACCACCCGGAGCACCATCCCCACCGCCACACAGGTGACGGTGACCACCAGCGCGGTCGGGAAGATCTGGAGCGGCCGTCGCCAGGCCCGGGCCACCAGCCACCCGGCGGCCAGCCCGACCAGGAACGGCCACGACGTGGCGGCCAGGCCCGACGCGGTGACCCCGTGGGCGTGGGCCGACCGGCCGATGGCCACAAAGACCAGGACGACCACGACGTCGAGGACGGCCGCGGCGGCCCGGGGCCGGGCAGACAAGGGGAGCTCAGGTCCGGAGGGCGGGATGACGGCTGGCCAGCATCGGGACCAGCATCCCCCGGGGGGACAGCCAGCCGAAGGCGGAGGCGATGCGATTGGGCAGCCCGGGGATGACCACCGCCTTGTTGGCGTCCAGGCCGGCCACCGCCACCCGGGCCACCTCGTCCACCGGCACCCACATCAGCTTGGGCAGGGACTCGGCGGCCTCGGCGTCGGTCAGTCCGGCGGCCTCGGCGAACCCGGTCTCCACCGGGCCGGGACACAGCACGGTCACCGTGACGCCGGTCGGGCGCAGCTCACCCCGAAGGGCGTGGCTGTAGGAGAGCACGAAGGCCTTGGACGCCCCGTAGCCGGCCTGCCCGGGCAGGGGCTGGAACGCCGCGGTCGAGGCCACGTTGAGCACCGCCCCGCTGCGCCGCTCGACCATGCCCGGCACCAGCAAGGAGCACAGGTGGACCACCGCCTCCACGTCGGTGCGGACCATGGCCAGCTCCTTGGCCGGGTCGGAGCGGGACACCGGGCCCATGGTGGTCAGCCCGGCGTTGTTGACCAGGACGTTGACCGTGAGGTCCCGCCCCTCCAGGTCGGAGACGATGGCGGCCCGGGAGGCCTCGTCGGTCAGGTCGGCGGCGATAACCTCGGCCCGGACCCCGTACCTCGAGGCCAGCCCCTCGGCCAGGTCGGCCAGCTTGGCCTCCCGCCGGGCCACCAGGGTGACCCCGAGGCCGCGGGCGGCCAGGAGGCGGGCGATGGCCGCGCCGATGCCCGAGGAGGCCCCGGTCACCAGGCAGGTCCGGGTCGGGTCGGGGGCGGGCAGCGACATCCCCCGAGCGTAGGTGGCCGCGGTCGGGCGCCGCGCCGCGGTCAGGTCGGGACGGATCGGGGCCCGGCCGCGCCGGGACGGGCCGGGGTGGCGTAGACGGCCCGGGCCCGGTAGCGGAGCGGGCGCTCCTCCAGCTCCTCGAGATAGTGGGCCGTCCAGCCGGCCACCCGGGCCACGCTGAACAGGGTGCGCCCGGCGTCGGGGGGCATGCCGGTGGCCCAGGCCATGGCGGCCAGGGCCAGGTCGACGTTGGGCGGCGGGATGTCGTGGTCGGCGGCCAGCCCGACCAGGTCGCGGACCAGCCCGACGTCCTCGGGAGACGCCATCTGCTCGAACAGGCCGAGCAGCACGGTGCAGCGGGCGTCGCCGTGCTGGTAGACCGAATGGCCGAAGCCCGGGAGCACGCCCTGCCAGCGGAGGGAGTCGTTGACCGCCCGCTCCACACCGTGGAGCCGGGCCTCGGCCAGCACCGCGGTGACCTGCTGGCTGGCCCCCCCGTGGAGCGGGCCGGCGATGGTGCCGAGGCCGGCCAGCAGCACGTCGTAGAGGTCGGCCCGGGTCGAGGCGGCCACCCGCACCGCCATGGTCGAGGTGGCCAGCTCGTGGTCGGCCATCAGCACCAGGGCCGCGTTGACCAGCCGGACCAGTGACGGGTCGGGCTCCGGGCTCAGCCGCGCCGCCAGCCGGGCGGCCAGAGCGTCGGGCACCCGGCGTCCGTCGGGGAGCACCAGCGCCACCTCGGGTCGCGCCCCGGCGGCGGGGGCCGGCCGCGCCAGCGCCTCCACCATCGAGGCCGCCACCCGGGCCGCCCTGGCGGTCACCACCGGAGGGCGGAGGTCGGCCCGGAGCCGGTCCCGGGCCCCGGCCATGACCACCACCCACCGCATCCGGTCGGAGGCGGACATCTCCGGCGGTGGTCCGAGGTCGAGGGCCGCCCACGACCCCGGGTCCGCCGGGGTCGTGGGGTCCCCCGCTCCGCTCCACAACCAGCCGGCCACCTCCTCGAAGGTGGAGCCGAGGGCCAGGTCGGTGGCCCGCCTCCCGCGGTAGACCGGCCCCTCGTCGGTGAGCTGGGTGACGCCGGTGGTCACGGTGGCCATGCGGGTCTCGACCGCCTTGCCCTGCCGGGAGTGCCGGGCCAGCCGCTCCACGTCGTCGGCGGCGAAGAGGCTGCGCCGACCGGACGGGGCGGCGTGGGAGGTCAGCAGCCCTCGGCTCACGTAGGCGTAGAGGGTGGTGACCTTGACCCCGAGGCGTCGAGCCGCCTCCTCGCTCTCCAGCATCCGGTCCACCGGGCCACCCTACGGCGGTGGCCAACGTTGAGTTGATCAACGTTGCCGGCCACCATCCCGATCGGTCAGGGATCCCGGGGGCCGGGAGGGGCGGAACGCTCGTCGGCGAACCGCTTGGCCTTGGCCCAATCCTGCCCGGTGGCCCGGTCCAACGAGCCGGCGGCCACCACCTCGACGCCGATGCGCACCCCGAGCTGGTCCCGGAGGCGCTGCTCGACGGTGCGGGCGATGTCGGCGTGCCGGCCGACGTCGGCGTCGCTGGCCACCGCCACGATGAGCTCGTCCCTCCCGTCGACGGTGACGGCGCGGACGAAGTAGTCGGGCACCGTCCCGGGTACCGAGGTGGCGATCCTCCCGATCCCCTCGGGCCACACGTTCACCCCGCGCAGCTTGACCATGGTGTCGCCTCGACCGGCGAACCGGCCCATGCGGCGGAGCCAGCTGCCGCACGCGCACCGCTCCCGGGGGTAGAGGAAGGACAGGTCCATGATGTTGTACCCGAACTGGGGGCTGCCGGTCTTGTAGTACTCGGTGACCACCAGCGCCCCGGTCTCCCCGTCGGGCAGCCGCTCGCCGGTGTCCACGTCCACCACTTGCACGTGGAAGGCGTCCTCCATGATGTGCAGGCCCTCCTGCTCGGGGCACTCCACGGCCACCGTGCCCACCTCGTGGAAGCCGTAGGTGGCGAGGGCGGTGACCCCGAACAGCTCGGCCAGCCGCTCCTCCTGACCGACGTTGGTGGCCAGCACCCGGATGGACAGGTCGCGTCGCACATCGAGGCCCATGGCCTCGGCCTCCTCGGCGATGCGCAGCAGGTAGTCGCCGGTGGTGAGGATGGCCACCGCGCCGAACTGCCGGGCCAGCTCGACCTGCCTGCGGGCCCCGGTGCCGGCCCCAGCCGTGATGACCACGCAGTTGAGCCAGCGCTGCAGGGTCTCGTCGAAGCTGAAGGCCCCGTTGTGCAGCCCGTAGGCCCAGCTGTTGATGACCACGTCGCCGGGGCGCAGGCCCTGGAGGTACATGGCCCGGGCGTTCAGGACCCCGGAGACGCCCCGGTCCCACTGGGTGTACAGGGTGGGCCGGGGCTCCCCGGTGGTGCCGCCGGACAGGTGGATCCGCAGCGGCTCGGACCGGGCGTCGTCCACCGAGACGCCCTGGTAGTCGCCGTAAGGGGGGTGCTCCTCCACGCTAAGGCGGAGGTCGTCCACCGTGTAGGTGGGGACGCGGTCGAGGTCCCCGGGGTGGCGGAGGTCGCCGGGGTCGAAGCCGGCCGCCTCCCACCGACGGCGGAAGAAGGGGACGCGGCGGGCGGCCTCGGCGCGGTGGCGGGCCCGGCTGAGCTTGACCCGGTCGATCTCCTCGGGCGGGGCGAACCAGGCCTGCTCGAAGTACTCGGGCGGGGGCGGGAAGAGCCGGGCCAGCTCGTCGAAGTCGACGGCGTCCCAGGGGCGCCGGATTCCGATCGACATCGTGTCGGTCCTTTCGCTCGGGGGGCACCGCTCGAGGCACCCGTCCCCAACGTAATCAAGCCCGGACCGGCCCCCACCGTGAGGCTACCGGGCTGCCGGGCCAGGGCTTTGGCATTGACTTGATCAACATTTACACGGCCGGTCACCGGGATCACACTGGAAGCAGAGACGCGATCCCACACCACGCTGCGGCACCCGGCCGCACCTACCGAGGAGGGCCCGATGACCACGGCCGTCGAAGAACTGATGTCGTCCCCTCCGGTGACCTGTGGCGCCGACACCACCCTGGGCGAGGCCACCGCCTTGATGGACCGGAGGCAGATCGGGTCGGTGGTGGTCACCGACCACGACGCCGTGGTCGGGATCCTGACCGAGCGCGACCTGCTGCGGGCCTCGGCCACCCGGCTCGACCCGCGCCGGGAGTCGGTCCGGCGGTGGATGACCGCCGACCCCGACGTCCTCGGCCCCCACGACGAGGTCACCGCGGCCTGGTCCGGTCTCACCCACCACCACTACCGGCACCTCCCGGTGGTGGACGGCGCCGACCTGGTCGGCGTGGTCTCCCTCCGGGACCTGCTGTCCGTAGCCCAGATCCGGCCGGCCGAGGAGGCGGGCGCCGACCGGCCCCGGGGACTCGAGGGCGTGGTGGTGGCCGAGACGTCGGTGGGCGACGTCCGCGGCCAACAGGGCTTCTTCCACTACCGGCAGTACTCGGCGGTCGACCTGGCCGCCGACCGGTCGCTGGAGGACGTCTGGCACCTGCTCTTCGACGGCACGCTCCCCGACCGGCGCCGGTCGGCCGAGTTCGCCGCCGAGGTGGCCGATCTGCGGGGCCTGCCCCCGGGCCTGGCCGGGCTGCTGCCCGCGCTGGCCGCCCGGGGCGCACCGCTCGACGTCCTCCGGAGCGCGGTGTCCATCCTCGGGTCCGAGCTCGGCTGGGCCCCCACCCTCGACACCGACCGCGGTGAGCTCCGGACCCAGGCGCTCCGCCTGGCCGCGGTGGTCCCCACCATCCTCACCGCGGCGCACCGCCTGCAGCAGGGCCGGGATCCCGTGCCCCCCCGGCCGGACCTCTCCTACGCCGCCAACTACCTGTGGATGCTCACCGGACGGGAGGCGTCGGCGGCCCAGGTACGCGCCGTGGAGCAGTACCTGATCCTGACCGTCGACCACGGCTTCAACGCCTCGACCTTCACCGCCCGGGTCATCACCTCCACCGGGGCCGACCTGGCCGCCGCCATCGTCGGGGCCATCGGTGCCCTCTCGGGCCCCCTCCACGGCGGCGCCCCCAGCCGGGCCCTGGCCATGCTGGACGAGATCGGGTCCCCCGACCGGGCCGAGGCCTGGATCCGCCGGGCGGTGGCCCGGGGCGACCGGATCATGGGGTTCGGCCACCGCGTCTACAAGACCGACGACCCGCGCTCGGTGTTCCTGCGCCAGGTGGCCCGGTCGCTCGGCGGCGACCTGGTCGACTTCGCCGAGCAGGTGGAGCGGACCACGGTCGACGTGCTGGCCGAGCTCAAGCCCGGCCGCCAGCTCTACACCAACGTGGAGTTCTTCGCCGGGGTGGTCATGCACACCTGCGGCATCCCCCGGCGCATGTTCACCCCGACCTTCGCCTCCAGCCGGACCATCGGGTGGGCCACCCACGTGCTGGAGCAGGCCGCCGACAACCGGCTGATCCGACCGGCCGCCCGCTATGTCGGCCCGCCGCCGCCCCAGCCGGTGCCCGCACCCTGAACCGGGCTCACCCCGGGTCGGGGCCGCCCGCCGGCGCCCCGAGCAGGGCCACCGGGTGCTCCTCCACCCACTGCAGGTGGAGCTCGCGGCGCTCGAACCGCCAACCGGCCGCCGAGCGCCGGTAGCGGTCGCGGTAGCGGATGAACCAGACGGTGTCGGTCCCCGCCGGACCCGCGCTGGCCGAGTCCCCGCCGGGCCGGTCCCCGGTGAGCGACACGTGGTGGGCCACGCACTGGACCTCCCCCGAGGCCGCGTCCCCCTCCACGGCGAACCGGTGGTTGGTCACCAGGTGGAAGGTCCGGTCGAAACGCCGGAGCATCTCGGCCACCTGCACCAGGGCGTCGTGGCCGCGGCGGGCCACCACCGGCCGGAGGTCGGAGGGGAGGCTGGGCACCACCAGGGCCCCGTCGTCGACGAACAGGGACGCCAGGCCCTCGCCGTCCCGGGCGTCGGCGGCCGCGGCGTAGGCGGTCGACAGGGACCGCAGGGACGCCTCGTCCTCCCACCCCACCCCGGCCGGGGCGGTGGTCATCGGCCGACCGACCCGGCCGGGGTGGTCGACCCCAGCCCGAACCGCTCGGCGAACTCCGACATCTCCTGGTGGACCTGACCGAGGTCCCCGGTCATGGAGGTGGAGACCACCAACCGGACGGCCCCGGCGGCCTCGGCGTCGGCCACCTCCTGCTCGGTGGTGGTCGGGAGGTAGCCCGACAGCGAGAGCTCGATGGCCGCGGCGTCCCGCCCGGCCGCCTCGGCCGCCTCCCGGAGCTGGTCGAGCCGGACGGTCAGCGCCGGGCCGGCCAGGCCCAGGGGCTGGAAGCCGTCCCCCAGGCGCCCGGCCCGGCGGGCCGCGGCCTCGCTGTGCCCCCCGATGTGGACCGGCACCCCGCCGGGACGGACGGGCTTGGGGAACGAGTGGGCGTGGCGGAACGAGACGAACTCGCCGTCGAAGTCCGCCCCGGCCGGGCCGGAGTCGGCCCACAGGACCCGCAGGGCGGCGATGGTCTCGTCGGTGCGCCGGCCCCGTCGGCGGGGATCGGCGCCGGTGGCCCGCAGCTCCTCGTCCATCCAGCCCACCCCGACACACATCCGGACCCGGCCTCCGGACAGCACGTCCACGGTGGCGATGCGCTTGGCCAGCACCACCGCCTGGTGGTTGGGCACCACCAGCACCCCGGTGGCCAGGGTGATCCGCTCGGTCACCGCGGCCAGATAGGCCATGAGGTCGAGGGGGTCGGGGATCCGGCAGTCGTCGGGCAGGGGCATCCGGCCCGACGCGGCGTAGGGGTAGGTGCTCTGGTAGTCCGAGATCACCACGGCGTGCTCCACCAGCACCACCGACTCGAAGCCGCACGCCTCGGCGTGGCGGGCGAAGGAGGTCATCCAGGCCGGGTCGGCGGTGACGCCGAGGCGGACCGGGGGGATGATTCCGAACTCCATGCACTGCTCACTTTCGCTCGCCGGCCACCGGTGGACGCCGATCGGCCCGCCCGAGCGTAAGCGTGGGCCGGGCCGGGCGCCAGCAGCGGGCGGGGGTTGTCGCGCCTGGCACCACCCCGCTCACTATGGTGGTCCGGTGACCTTCCCCGGCCAGGGCCCTGCGCGCGCCCACCCGACCTGGGCAGCACCGTCCCGGCCGGCACCTTCCTGATCGCCATGGCCAAACACGGCAACCACGGGCGGAAGCGGGCCTCTCCGGCTCCGGCGGAACCCCCGCCCGAGCCGACCACCGCCGCCGGGCCGGCATCGGGCCGGCGGTCGCGCCGGCTCTCCCGTCGCCGCCTCATCGGCCTGGCCGCCACCGGAGGGGCCGCGGTGGCCGCGGTGGCGGTGGCCGAGTCGCCGGCCACCCTGGGCCGGGCCGACGCCGACGGCCCGCCCCGC
>DATCBL010000029.1:0-4054 GCA_036511875.1 Acidimicrobiales bacterium | reverse complement strand
CGGCGGTGTTGAGCGGCAGCACGCCCTCACGGGAGATGGCCGTGCCCCCCTCGACGAAGGCCCCGCTCTCGCCCCGGCCGCAGAAGCCCAGGGCCTCCAGCCACACCATGGCCAGGATGGAGAAGCCGTCGTAGAGCTGGGCCACGTCGACATCGGAGGGCCGGAGGTCGGTCCGTTCCCACATGGACGCGGCGGCGTCGCGGGCGGCCATGGTGGTCGGGTCGTCGAACTGGTCCCAGCTGGCCCGCCCCCGGAGCGCCGTCCCCACCGCGTTCACATGGCAGGCGGGACGGGGGGTGTCGGGCGCGTAGTCGCGGTGGGAGACCACGAACGCGGTGGACCCGTCGCTCGGGGCGTCGCAGTCGAAGAGGCACAGCGGGGTGGAGATCATGCGGGCCTCGAGGTAGTCGGCGAGGTCCATCGGGTCGCGGTAGACGGCGATCGGGTTGTCGGCGGCGTTGCGCCGGCCGTTGAGGGCGATCTGGCCCAGCTGCTCCCGGGTCAGGGAGAACTCATGGACGCGGCGGTCGGCCACCTGGGCCAGCCAGTTGACCGCCGACACCGCCCCGAAGGGGAGCGTCCACTGCAGGAATCCGGAGAACCGGGGCACACTCCCTCCGCCCCCGCCGCCGCCGATGCCCTGTCGTCCCCCGCTGCCCTGGGCGGTGGACTCGGTGACCGTCCGGTAGACCAGGACGTGCCGGGCCAGTCCGGCGGCCACGGCCAGGCAGGCGGCGATGACGGCGCGCATCTGGCCCGGTCCCTCGCCCCCGCCGTCGTGCCAGTTCAGGCGGAGCCGCAGGGCGTCCTGGACCTCGGGGGAGCTCGGGCCGGCGAATCCGCCGCCGCCGGCACCCATGCCGGGGTAGGTGGCCAGGCCGTCGATGTCGTCCCGGGTGAGGCCGGCGTCGGTCACGGCGGCCAGGCATGCCTCCACCGTCAGGTCGATGTCCGATCGTCCGAGGTGTCGTCCGACCGCCGACTGGCCGATCCCCGAGATGATGGCCCGGCGCTCGAGCGGAGGCTCTCCGGTGGCCACGTCAGCTCACGCTCCCGGTCGATCGGTCGGAACAGGGCGGAACAACGGGAGGTAGACGTCCTCGTGCTGCTCGAAGACCACCTCGACGGGCATGCCCGTCCGGATGTCCTCGGGCTCCACGTCGACCAGGTTGGTGGTCAACCGCACGCTCTCCTGCTCGTCGATGGCCACCAGGCCGATCACGTAGGGCTCGCTGTCGGGGATCCAGGGGTGGACGTTGACGGTGTGGGCCACCACGGTGGCCCGACCGCTCACCACCTCCGGGGTCACCTCCTCGGAGAGGCACTCCGGGCACCGGGGGGCCGGGGGGTGGACGAAGGACCGGCACTGGCGGCAGCGCTGGAACCGCAGGCGGCCGTCGGCGCCGCTGGTCCAGAAGAAGCCGCTGTCCTGGTCGACTCGCGGCAGGAGGCGGATGGCAGGTCCTCGGGCTAGCACGGCAGCAGACTAGGACATCGGTGTCGGGCGGCGCGGCCGGGGACGACGCCTCACCCCCCGGCCAGCACTTCGGGGTTCACCACATGGAGCGGCTGGGCCCCGGCCAGCAGGCGGCACAGGTCGTCGGCGATGATCCGGGTGTGGTTGGCCTCGGTGTCGTAGGTGGCCCCACCGATGTGGGGGGTCAGCACCACCGAGGGGAACCCGGTCAACGGATGGTCGACGGCCAGGGACTCGCCCTCGAAGTGGTCGAGCCCGGCCGCGGACACCTTGCCGGTTTCGAGGGCGGCCACCAGGGCGTCGGTGTCGTGGAGGGCGGCCCGGGCGCTGTTCAGGAAGACCACCCCGTCCCGCATGGCGGCGAACTGGTCGGCGCCGATCATCCCCGTGGTTTCCGGGGTCACCGGGGCATGCAGGGACACCACGTCGGATCGGCCGAGGAGCTCGTCCAGGGTCACCGTCGGCTCGTCGGTGTAGGGGTCGTAGGCGATGACCTCCATGCCCAGGCCCCGCAGGCGCCAGCGGAGGGCCCGGGCCACCGCGCCCAACCCCACCAGCCCCACCACCCGGCCGGCCAGCTCCCAGGCCCGGTAGCGCTGGTAGGGGATCTTCCCGTCCCGGTAGATCTCCCCCCGCCGCACGTCGGTGTCGGCGCCCACCACCCCCCGGGTGGCCGCGAAGAGCAGGGCCACGGTCAGTTCGGCCACGGCGTCGGCATTGCGGCCGGGGGCCCGCAGGACCGGCACCCCGGCGGCGGTGGCCGCGGCCACGTCCACGTTGGTCGGGTCGCCCCGGCAGCTGCAGACGGCCAGGAGCGGCTGCTCGAAGAGCGGTCCGGCGCACCGGTCGCTCTCCACCACGACGATGGAGGCACCCTCGGCGGCCACCCGCTCGGCCAGCTGCTCGGCGTTGTAGATCCGCAGGCTGGGCTGGTCGAGCCAGGAATCCACGGTCAGATCGGCCAGCTCGCCGAGGAGGGTCAGGCCCGGTCCGCGCACGGCTGCCGTCACCAACGCCCTCGGTCGTTCATTGGGCATGGTGGTGACGACTCCTCGCTCGGGACCCCGGTGGCTCCGAGGCCTGGCCCGGCCCCGGGGGCCGGTTCGCGTCCATAATGGCGTCTCATGACGAGATTGTCAGGTTGATGAGCCCGCCGACAGGAGAAGCCTGCACCATCGGTGTCGACGTGGGCACCACCTCGGTCAAAGCGGTGGCCGTCGACGGTCGGGGCACCGTGGTGGCCCGCACCCGGGTGGCCCACAAAGTGGTCACGCCGTCGGCCGAGCTCCTGGAGCACGACGTGGCCCGCGCCTGGCAGCGGGACCCCCGCCGCGCCTTCGCCGAGGTGTCGTCGGGGCTGGACGGCCCGGCCGCCGGGGTCACGGTCACGTCCATGGTCCCCTCCATCACCGCGGTGGACGGTCGGGCCCGAGCCCTGCTCCCCGGACTGCTGTACGGGGATGCCCGGGCCGCCGACGTCGTCGGGGCGGTCGGGGAGGCCGGGATCGCTGACCCCGCCGGGATGGACCGGCGCCAGTCGGCCGAGCGGTACCAGGGCCGGCGCATGCTGGACTGGGCCGTCGGCCAGCGCCCCGGTGCCCGCGGCTACTGGAACTGCCAGGCCACGGCGACCCACGCCCTGACCGGGGTCCCGGCGGTGGACCAGGCCACGGCCACGTCCTTCGGGGGGCTGTACGACGGGGGTGGCTGGGACAAGGAGGCACTCCACGGGCTCGGCCTGGACGAGGCCCAGCTGCCGGTGGTGGGCGGCATGGGCCAGGCCCTGGGCACCGTGCCCGGGTCGCCGACGGTGTTCGCCGGCGGCTCCATCGACGCCTTCTGCGAGCAGATCGTGGCCGGCGCCAGCCGGCCCGGCGACGTCCTGGTCATCTTCGGGGCCACCCTGATCGTGTGGGTGGTGGCCGAGGAGTGGCGGGAGGTGCCCGGCCTGACCACCCTGCCCACCATGACGGCCGGGCAGGTCATGATCGGGGGCCCGAGCAACGCCGGGGCGCTGTTCGCCGACTGGGCCCGTTCGATGACCGGCGGATCGTCCCGCCGGGCCAGCTCGACCGCTCCCGGGGAGGCGCCCGAGCCCCTGCGCCCCGGGGACCCCACCCGTGTCCCGGTGTGGCTGCCCTACCTGCGGGGCGAGCGCACCCCGTTCCACGATGCGACCCTCCGGTCCAGCGTGCACGGGTTGGACATCGCCCAGGGGCCCGACGCCCTGCTCCGGGCGGCCCACGAGGCCAGCGGGTTCGTGGTCCGACGGATCATCGACCGCTCCGGCTTCGAGGCCACCAGGGTCCTGGCCACCGGGGGCGGGTCGCGCTCGCTGCCGTGGATGCAGGCGGTGGCCGACGCCACCGGGCTGCCGGTGGACACCGTGGCGGTCTCGGAGGGGGCGGCGCTGGGCGCGGCGTTCCTGGCCCGGATGGCCGCCGGCCTCGAGACGTCGTTCGACGCCGCCCAGGCCTGGGCCCGGGTGGGCCGGCGCATCGAGCCCGACCCGGCCTGGGCCACCGCCGCCGACCATCGCTACCGACGGTTCCAGTCCCTCGGACCGCCGGGATGAGC
>DATCBL010000028.1:0-2352 GCA_036511875.1 Acidimicrobiales bacterium | reverse complement strand
TCCCGACCGGACGCGGCGACGAACACAGAGCATGAGTTTCGACATCGCCACCTACCGCACCCTGTCGGAGAAGCTCGACCTCCAGGACATCGATTTCGAGTCGTTCCGTCGGCGGCCCCTGAACCCCGAGGCACTCCGTTGCCTGCGCTACATGCACGACGTCGAGAACCACACGGTCTGCTACCTCCGCGACATGCTGGTGACCCGGGCCCACCGGGATCCCGAGGTGACCACCTTCCTGACGCTGTGGAACTACGAGGAGTTCTGGCACGGAGAGGCCATCGCCAGGATCCTGGCCGCCCACGACGAGCTCTCCGGAACCGGCCGCATCGCCGCCCTCCGGAACCGCCTGCCGAAAAGCGACAAGTGGAAGCCGTTGAGCTTCCAGGTGGCCTCGGCCATCTCCCCCCACCTGACCGCAGTGCACATGACCTGGGGCGCGGTGAACGAGTGGACCACCCAGGCCGCCTATGCCCGCCTGGCCAAGCTGGCCGACCATCCGACCCTGTCGGAGCTGCTCCGCCGGATCATGAAGCAGGAGGGCCGTCACATCGACTTCTACGCCACCCAGGCCAAGTCCCGGCTGAGCGACAGCCGGGCCGCCCAGAGGTTCACCCGCTGGGCCCTGCGGCGCTTTTGGGCCCCGGTGGGCAGCGGGGTGGTGCCCGACCAGGAGGTCGACTTCCTCCGGACCTACCTGTTCGGCGATCAGGACGGTCTGGCCATGGCCGACCGGATCGACCGCCGGGTCGACCGGCTGCCAGGGCTCGACGGGCTCCACCTGCTGCAAGGGGCGGTGTCCGGGCTCGCCGCCGCCTGATCCCGGGCCGCGCCGTTCGCCGCCGGGGGCGCGGTGGTGGTGGCGGGCCAGAAAGTCGACCGGACCGGTAAACTAAGTGGGTGTTCAGCTTTCCCAACCCGGTCAACGAGTACGCGGCGCGCACCGTGGCGGGCGGCGTGCTGGTCATGGCCGTGGCGGCGATCGCCTTCCAGCAGCCCTGGATCCTGATCCCCCTGGCCTACGGGTTCTGGGCCCGCGTCCTCACCGGGCCCACCCTGAGCCCGCTCGGACAGCTGGCCACCCGGGTCGTCGCCCCCCGGCTCCCCTGGGGCCCGAAACCGGTGGCCGGTCCGCCCAAGCGGTTCGCCCAGGCGGTCGGCGTGGTGTTCTCCACCACCGCCGTCATCCTGTGGTTCGGCTTCGGGCTGGCCACGGCCACCTGGGTGGTGGTGGCCCTGCTGGCCTGCGCGGCCACGCTGGAGTCGGTCTTCGGCGTCTGCGTCGGGTGCATGGCCTTCGGCTACCTGATGAGGGCCGGGGTGATCCCCGACGAGGTGTGCCTCGCCTGCTCGGACATCTCGCTGCGCCACCCCCAACTGTCCAGCCGCTGAGCCCGTCCGGCCCACCACCCCGACGACCGACCGGTCCCCTCGCTCAGCGCAGACGGGACAGGAGCTCGGCGCACAGGTCGGCCAGCTCCTTGGCGCAGGACACATAGACCTCGTCCTCGCCGCCGGCCGGGTCCTCCACGTCCTCCCACGGCTCGATGGGCAGATCGGCCAGGCCCAGCGCGGCCACCCGTTCGACCAGGGGCCGGGGGTCGGCGGACAGGTCCCGGCACAGCCGCTTCACGGTGGCCGTCTTGGCGGCCGCCCCGGGGTAGCGGCGCCGGACGTAGGCCACGTGCTCGCCGGCCATGGCCAGGACCACGTCGGCGTCGGCGATGTCCCGGTCGGTGAGCTGGTGACTCCGGTGACCGGCGGCGGCGAAGCCGACCTGGGCCAGGGCGTCCCGGGTCCGCCGACTCATCGGCTGGCCCTCCACCACATGGGTCCCGGCCGACACGATGCGCACCGGGGCCGAGGACAACATGGCCCCGGCCATCACCGAGCGCGCCGCGTTGCCGGTGCACAGCGTGAGCACCCTGGGCAGCGGCTGGTCGGCCGAGGGGCGTAGGTCCATGCCCCCAGTGTGGACCACCCCGGCGAGGCGGGCGCCATCCGGGCGGTCCCGGGGCCAGGGCAGGCCTCGGGCGCTTCGGTCGTCACCCGCCGGCGGAGACCCCGACAGGGCCCCGCTCACGGCCCGGCGCGGTGGACCGACGGGCCACCCGGGGCGGCGGACCCGACCGGGCCATGGTCATCCGGTGGGCCCCGCCCCCATCGCCTGGTCCCCAGAAGAGGCCAGGTCCCCCACGATCCGGAGGGTGCCGAGGCCGGCCAGGACGAGGCCCCCCAGCATGATGACGACGAGGATGACCATGGCCAGCGGGGCCGGCGAGCTCGATGTCCCGGGGACCAGACTCCCGAAGAACCACGGCGCATGGATGGCCGTGGCGATCCACCAGGTGA
>DATCBL010000027.1:0-2070 GCA_036511875.1 Acidimicrobiales bacterium | reverse complement strand
GCTCATGGCCTCGATGATGCCGTTGGCCACGTCGTCCACCCGGGTGATCCCCCCGAAGATGTTGACGAAGATGGAGCGGACGGCGGGGTCGGAGTTGATGACCTCGAGGGCCGCCGCCATCACGTCGGCGTTGGCGCCGCCCCCGATGTCGAGGAAGTTGGCCGCCGACCCGCCGCACTGGTTGACCACGTCGAGCGTGCTCATAGCCAGCCCGGCCCCGTTGGCGATGATCCCGACCGAGCCGTCGAGCCCGATGTAGTTGAGTCCCCGTTCCTTGGCCCGGGTCTCCCGCTCGTCCTCCACGTCGCTGCCTTCGAACTCCGCCCACTCGGGATGCCGGAAGGCGGCATTGGCGTCGAGGGTCACCTTGGCGTCGAGGGCGTGGACCTTGTCGTCGGGGGTGAGGATGAGCGGGTTGATCTCGGCCAGGTCGCAGTCGCCCTCGGTGTAGCAGGTGTACAGCTTGACCAGCAGCTCGGCGGCCTGGTCCCGGGCCACCTCGTCCAGGTTGGCCCGCTCGACCCACCGGCGGGCCGCCTCGAAGTCGAGCCCGTCGACCGGGTCGACGTGGAGGATGGCGATGGCGTCGGGGTTGGTGACGGCCACCTCCTCGATCTCCACGCCGCCTTCGGCCGACAGCATGCCCAGGTGCTTCTTGGCGCTGCGGTCCAACGTGAAGCTGGCGTAGTACTCCTTGGCGATGTCGGAGGCGTGCTCGATCCACAGCCGCTTGACCACGTGGCCCTTGATGTCGAGCCCGAGGATGTTGCCGGCGTGCTCGCGGACCTCATCGACGTTGTCGGCCAGCTTCACCCCGCCGGCCTTGCCCCGTCCGCCCACCTTCACCTGGGCCTTGACCACCACCGGGTAGCCGGCCGCCTCGGCCTGGGCGACGGCCTCGTCGACGGTGTCGGCCACCCCCCCCTTGGAGATGGGGATGCCGAAGCGGGCGAAGTACTGCTTGCCCTGATACTCGAAGAGATCCACAGGATCCGTTCCTCTCTGTCTAGGTGCGATTCTGTCTACGTCGGCGGTGCCGCCGGGTGGTGGCGCCGCCGTCCGGTTGGAGCGACTGGTGCGACTGCTTGCCGGGGTGCGGTGCGGGGCCGGGCGCACCCGACCCCGACGGGGTCGATGTCAGCCCGTCTGGCCACTCTCCCGTTCGTCGAGGGCCTCGCCGAGCCAGGCGCCGATGGCCGGCAGCGGTGCGCCGGGGGTGAACACCTCGGCCACCCCGAGGTCCTTCAGGACCGGGATGTCGGCGGCGGGGATGATCCCGCCCACCAGGACCAGGACGTCGCCCCGGCCCTGGTCCCGCAGCCCGTCGATGACCCTCGGCACCAAGGTGAGGTGGGCACCGGACAGGAGGGACAGTCCCACCGCGTCGGCGTCCTCTTGGATCACCGCCTGCACCACCTGCTCGGCCGTCTGGTGGAGCCCGGTGTAGATGACCTCGAAGCCGGCGTCCCGGAGGGCGCGGGCGATGACTTTGGCGCCTCGATCGTGCCCGTCCAGCCCAGGCTTGGCCACCACCACTCGGTACGGGCGCTTCACGGAGGCAGATACTAAGCGCTGCCCGTGCCCGAAAGCCCATCCGGGGCCGGTGCGGCGAGGCCCGGCCGACCCGGTGCCCCGCCCGCCCCCGACCAGGCCCTAGCCTTGGGAGGTCCGTGGTACCTTCGCTCCGGCGCCGGCGGCACGACCCGACCCCCTGAGGACGCCTTGACCACTTCGGCTGAAGCTGTGGACCGACCCGACGAACACCCCCCGGGGCCCGCTCCGTCCTCGGTCTCGCTCCCGTTGGGCCTGGCCAGGCTGAGCCGGCCGCGGCAGTGGATCAAGAACCTGCTGGTCTTCGTGGCTCCGGCCGCGGCCGGGGTGCTCTTCCACCGCACCGTGCTCTGGCACGGGGCCGCCGCCTTCGGCATCTTCTGTGTGGCCGCCTCGGGCACCTACTACCTGAACGACGCCATCGACGCGCCGGCCGACCGTCTCCACCCGACCAAGCGGCTACGGCCGGTGGCCGTCGGCGTGGTGCCCGTCCCGGTGGCCGTGGCGGTCGGGCTGGCC
>DATCBL010000026.1:0-5013 GCA_036511875.1 Acidimicrobiales bacterium | reverse complement strand
GAAGGGCCTCGGTGGCGCCGAAGCGCACGGTCACCCCGTCGAAGGTGATCATGGGCGCGGGGACGGGCGGCCGGCCCGCCCCCTCGGGGCGGGGGCGTCCGTCCACCGGACTCTCCACCACCGCGCCTTCCACCACCGGTCCGCCCGGCCTCACAGCACCCCCCGCTGGGCCCGACGGGAGACCAGGACGAAGAGGAAGAAGGGCGCCCCGATGCAGGCGGTGACCACGCCGATGGGCACCTCGGCGGGTGCCTCCACGGTCCGGGCTACCAGGTCGGCGAGGACCAGGAAGGCCGCGCCGCCGATCATCGACACCGGCATCACGATCCGATAGCTGGCGTTGGTGGTGAGCCGGACGGTGTGGGGCACGATGATGCCGACGAACCCGATGAGCCCGCTCACCGACACCGCGGCCGCGGTGCCCAGGGTGGCCGCGGCCACGATGATCAGGCGGGCCCGCTCGGGATGGATGCCCAGGGCGCCGGCCTCGTCCTCGCCCACCCGGAACACGTCGAGGATGCGCCGGTGGGCCAGGAGCACCACGGCGCTGACCACCACGTAGGGAAGGATGAGGGTCACGTCGGACCATGACGCCACGGAGAGGCTGCCCAGTATCCAGTTGTAGATCTGCTGGATCTGCTGGGAGTGCTGCTGTTGCAGGTAGGTCTGGAACGCGGTGAGCAGGGCGGCCACCGCCACCCCGGCCAGGACGATGGAGCGACCCGAGGCGCGCCGTCCCCCGGCGGCTCCCACGAAGTAGGTCATGGTCACGGCCAGGACGGCTCCGACGAAGGCCGCGGCGGGGAGGATGACCGAGGTGTCGTCGCCGGACACGATGACCAGGGTGGCGCCGAGGCCGGCACCGGCGGCCACACCGAGCAGGTAGGGGTCGGCCAGGGGATTGCGGAAGACGCCCTGGTAGGCCGCACCGCCCGACGCAAGCATGGCCCCCACCAACCCGGCCAGGACCACCCGGGGCATGCGGAGCTGCCAGATGATGGCCTGGTCGAGAGCGGAGGTCTGGGTATGGAAGTGGAGGAACGGAACGTGGGCCAGGAACGTTCCCACGACGTCGCCGATCGAGATGTTCACCGGGCCGACGGCCACGCCGACCGCCACCGACGCCACCAGGATGACCGCGGCCACCAGGATCGGACGGCGGGCCGACACCCGACGAGGCAGGGTGGCCGGGACCGGGTCCACCGTCCCGGCCGCCGGATCGGCTCGGGTCCGACGGGGAAGCACCGTGCTCATCGACCGTACCCTCCGCTCACCACGGACTCACGACCGGCTCACGACGACGAGCCCACGGGATGCTGCTTGATCTCGTTGGACACCTGGGTCAGCAGGTCCACGATCCTCGGGCCCCACCGGGAGGCGATGTCATCGTTCAGCCCCAGGATCCGGCCGTCCTTGACCGCCGACATGGTGGACCAGCCCGGTCGGGCGGAGACGGTGGCGGCCGACTGGTTGCAGCAGAGGGTGTCGGCCAGGAAGATGTAGTCCGGGTTGGACTGCACGATGAACTCCCCGCTCAGCTGGGGATAGCCCCCACTGGCCGCCGCGCCCTTGGCCGAGTCGGCGATGCTCTTCAATCCCAGCAGGCCGAGCACCTGGCCGATGAACGTGGACGACGTCACCGAGTAGTAGGTCTGATCCAACTCGTAGTAGTAGGACCCGGCATGGGACTTGGGGGTGGCGGCCACGATGCCGGCGATGGAGGACTTGATCGAGGCCACCTCGCTGGCCGCCTGGGAGGAATGACCGGTGGCCTCGCCCAGCTGGACGAACTGCTGGTACTCCTGGGTCAGGTCGGTGGCCGCCGGGTCGCTCAGCACCGGTATGCCGAGCGCCCGCAGCCCGCGGTCCAGGCCCGGGGAGTCCTGGGACACCACGACCAGGTCCGGCTTGTACGAGGCGATGGCCTCCACGTTCGGGCTGTTCCCGTCGAGCGTGGTCATGGGCGTGCCCCGGGGATAGTCCGAGAAAGAGTCGACCGCCTTCACCTGGCTGCCGGCACCGATGGCGTAGAGCATCTCGGTGGCCGTCGGGGACAGCGAGACGATGGCCGTGGGCCGGGCGGCGACGTGCACCTGGCCGTTGGCGGCCTGGATGGTCATCGGGTAGCCGGGGTCCGAAGACGACGGCGGGGAGGCCGTCGAGGAGGTGCCACACCCGAGGGCCAGGACCAGCGGGATCACCGCCAGCGTACCGAGCAGCGTTCGCTGCGACTGCTTCGACATCGATCATCCTCCATCGGTTCGCGGAGGACGAAGTGCGCCCGCTGCGACACCCGACGGGGGCATCGAACGAACCGCCCTTCCTCCGAGGACAGGTTGCGTAGATGCACGGCCAGGCGCCCGGGCTCGCCCCCCATGCGGGGAGCATTACCGTTGCGGGACAGCGCCGGAATCTCACCGGACTTCGCTGAACGTCCATCACTCCGGTAGCAGCCGGAGCAGACGCACCCTAGCCTGTCGGCCCGTTCGATGCACAGGGCCCGAGGGGAGCTCGAGACCGCCCCGCCGAGCCACGTCGGCCACGGCTGAGGGCCGGCCGGGACCACGTGCCCACTCAGTCGATGACGGAGATCGGCCGCCCGTTGCCGGCCCGGCGGAGGTGGCCCAGCACCTCGCGATAGGCCCGCCAAGGACTCTGTTCGGCGTAGGCGATCCGGTGCTCGGTGCAGAACGGGCGCACCAGCTTCCGGGCCCGGCGCAGATTGGCTCGAGGCATGGAGGGGAAGAGATGGTGCTCGATCTGGGTGTCGAGGCCGCCGAAGAGGAAGCCGGTGAGCGAGGGGCCCGACAGGTTGCGGGAGGTGAGCACCTGACGGCGCAGGAACCCCATCTCGTCGGTACCGGCCAGGGTCGGCATCCCGACGTGGTTGGTGATGAAGCTGACGCCCAGGTAGAAGCCGAACAGGGCTTGGGTCACGGCGATGAACCCCAGCGACCGCAAGGGGGAGAGGAACAGGAAGGGAGCCACGAAGAACAGCAGCGTGTGGAGGACCAGCAGCCCACCCTCGATCAGCGCCGCCCGGTCCCGGCGGCCGGCCAGGGAACGGACGCTGGCCACGTGGAGGTTGGCGGCCTCGAGGAACAACAGGGGCACCAGGGCGACGAACTGCGAGCGGGCGAACCCCCTGCCGAACCATCCTCGGCCCCCGGCCTGCGCCGGTGTGTAGACCAAGGCCCCGGGCACCAAGTCGGGGTCCTTGTCCGGGCGATTGGTGTGGGCATGGTGACGGTTGTGCTTGTTCAGCCACCAGCCGAAGCTGAATCCGACGAACAGGTCGGCCACGATCAGCCCGATCACGTCGTTGCCCCACCGGCGGCGGCAGATCTGACGGTGTCCGGCGTCGTGGCCGATGAAGCCCAGTTGGGTGAGGACGAAGGCCAGGACGGCGGCCACCAGCAGGACCCACCACGAGTTCCCGACCAGCACGGCGGCGAGCACCACCGCGCCCAGAGCCACGACCGAGGCGGCGATCTTGATGGAGTAGTACCCGGGGCGGCGGGCCAACAGGCCGTTGTCCCGGACCCGGCGGGACAGCTCGGCGAAGTCCTCGCGGCTCGAGGAGGCAAGGAGGGAGGTCTCGAGCCTGGTGTCCATGGAGCGTCTCTCGGTTGGTGCCCGGAGGGCAGATACAGCACGGGCCAGCCGGATCGGCTGAACCCGCAAGGGACGATCAGGACTCCACCCACCACTGCACGGGTCGGGGCGGTCGGAGGGCCCGTCTGTCGAGAAGGAGGCGATGGACGCTGGCCACCGCACATCCCAACCGAGGCTGACCCCAGCAGTCTAGGTCGGCGGTGGCCTTCCCCTGGCGCGGCAGGGCCCATGGCGGCCGCCCACCCGGGGAGAGGCGGCCCCCCGACGTCGGGCCGGGCCAGCCCGATCAGCGTTCCTCGTAGCGCTCGGTGGTCCGCTTGGACGGCAGGAGCGCCACGACGATGAGGGTGATGAGCGAGAAGAAGAACCCGAGGATCAGCCATCCGACGGCGTGGCGCCCCTTGCGCTTGGCGATGTTGTAGATCCACACCAGGACCAGGATCCACACGAAGAAGCCGATCACCGACCCCAGCGCGGTGACCCCTCCGCTGACCGCCGCCATCGTCGACAGGAGGGACGTCACCAGTGGGCTCGGTGCTGGGACATGCCGGCAGCGTAACAATGGCCACGAGAGCACCGCCGACGGGAACGCCCGAGGACGGTCACCGCCCCCACGACCCGGGAGTCCCCGTAACCGATCCTCTCCGCAGCCGGCCGACCACGGAGAGGGGTCAGCCCTAGCCCAACCGGAACCGCGTGTGGTTCGCTCTCCTTTGTGAGGGGGGCACACCACAGTCGATGGACCGCGGCGGCGGTGGGCGGCGTGGTGGCCGCGGTGGTTACCGCGGTCGGGGTCGGCTACATGGCATCGAGCAGCGCCGGGCCCGCGCCGGCATCGGCCGCGGCGGTCGCGGCGGTCGCCTCCGTCACCGGGACCGTCCCCGGGCGGGCGTCACCCGTGCCTTCCTCGGGCTGCAGCCGGCCGGAAGGTCCGGCCGTCGCCGACCAGCTCCAGGGGATGGAGGTCGACGGCACGGCCCGCTGGTACCTGCTGACCACGCCGTCACCGGGCACGCCCAGCCCGACTCCGGGCGGCGACGCGGCCCCGGTCCCCCGCCCCCTGGTCCTCGACTTCCACGGGTTGGCCGAGGGCGCGCTGCGCCACTCGTTCACCTCCCGGTTCGGCGTCCTCGGATCCCAGGACGGCTTCGTGGTGGTGTTCCCCGGCGGTACCGGGGACCCGGTCCACTGGGACACCACGGACCGCGGCCCGGCCAATCCCGACCTGGCCTACGTCACCGCCCTGCTCGACCAGGTGGAGTCCACCCAGTGCATCGACACCTCCCGGGTCTACGCCGGAGGCTTCTCCGACGGGGCGGTGATGGCGTCCCTGCTGGCCTGCACCATGTCCGATCGGTTCGCCGCCATCGGCGCGGTCTCCGGCCTGGAGCTCCCCCA
>DATCBL010000025.1:0-3414 GCA_036511875.1 Acidimicrobiales bacterium | reverse complement strand
TCGACTTCACCTTGGTCATCCCGACCCCCTCGGCCACCTTCAGCCGCACCGCCCAGATCCTCCAGGCCGAGATGGCCCCGGCCGGGTTCAAGCTCACCATCCAGCAGGTGAACGGGGCCGACCTGTTCACCGAGGTCTACGAGCACGGGGTAGGTGACGCCGTCCTCTCCGAGGAGCTGACCAACGGTCCCGACCTGGCCAACAACTTCGAGTCGGAGTACACCGGGGTGGGCTTCGCCGGCACCCAGCTCGGCGACACCAACCCGACGCTCGCCCCCCTGGTCGACCAGGCCCTCACCTCGCTCAGTCCCAGCGTGCAGGGTCCCCCGATGCAGCAGGCCAGCAAGATCGCCATGGCCACCGGCACCGAGGTGCCCCTGATCTTCGAGCCCTCGGTGGTGGCCTACAACAAGAGCCGGGTGGGCGGCACGGTGGTCGCCCCGATCGGCTCCTGCCGGTCGGACCTGGCCGGCATCTACATCAAGAAGGGCTGACCCACTGTGGGATCATCGGGTGGCTCGCTGGCCACCTTCATCGGCCGGCGCCTGCTGATCATGATCCCCCTCCTGATCATGATCTCGCTGGCCGTGTTCAGCCTGGTGCTGATCATCCCCGGCGACCCGGCCCGGACCCTGGCCGGAGGGAACCGCGCCTCGCCGGCCGAGGTGGCCCACATCCGTCACGTCCTCCACCTCGACCGGTCCTTCCTGGCCCAGTACTGGCTCTGGCTCCGAGGGGTGCTCCACGGTCAGCTGGGCAACTCGCTGTTCCAGAACCAGAGCGTGGCCGCCGGGATCCGTCACCGCCTGCCGGTGACGGCCAGCATCGCCGCCGGGGGCATGGTCCTGGCCGTCCTCATCGGCATCCCGGCCGGTATCGTGGCCGGGCTGCGGCCCCGGTCGTGGACCGACCGGGTGGTCTCGGTGGGCAGCAGCCTGGGGGTGGCCATCCCCGACTTCTGGCTGGCCATGCTGCTGGTGGTGGTCCTGGCCGTCAACCTCCGCCTGCTGGCCCCGCTGGGCTACGTGCCCTTCGCCACCTCGCCCGGCCAGTGGTTCCTCCACCTGATCATGCCGTGGCTGGCCCTGGGCATCGGCGGGGCGGCCACCATCGCCCGGCAGACCCGGGGGTCGATGATCGACACCCTGCGCCAGGACTACATCCGCACCGCCGAGGCCAAGGGGCTCTCCCGGGCCCGGGTCATCGGCAAGCACGCCGGCAAGAACGCCCTCAGCCCGGTCGTCACCCTGGTGGGCATCCAGTTCGGCTACCTGCTGGGCGGCACCTTCATCATCGAGCAGATCTTCTCCCTCCCCGGCCTCGGCACCTACATGCTGGAGGCCATCAGCCTGAAGGACCTGCCGGTGATCCAGGGCGTGGTCCTGGTCACCGCCCTGATGTTCGTGCTGATCAATCTGGCCGTGGACATCGTCTACGGCTTCCTCAATCCGAAGGTGCGCCTATCGTGACCTCGTTGCCGCCGCCCGGCACCGACGACCCCCTGGTCGCCGCCGACCTCCCCGACCTCGGGTCGGTGGCCGAGCTGGCGGCCTCCCCGGCCGGGGCCCGCCGGTTCTGGCGCGCCTTCCTCTCCGACCGCTGGGCCCTGGCCGGACTGACCTTCCTGGTGGTCATCACGGCTGCGGCCGTCATCGCCCCCCTCGTGGCCCCGGGGAGCCCGAGCGCCCAGGACCTCCTGGCCATCAACGCCGGGCCGAGCCTGCACCACTGGCTGGGCACCGACGACCTGGGCCGCGACATCCTCAGCCGGATCATCTGGGGCGGGCGGGTGTCGTTGCGGTCCACCTTCGAGATCGTGGCCCTGGCCATCGTGGTGGCCCTGCCCCTTGGGCTGCTGGCCGGGTTCCTGCGGGGCTGGGTGGACTCGGTGACCATGCGGGTGATGGACGCCCTGTTCTCCTTCCCTCCGCTGGTGCTGGCCCTCACGGTGGCGGCCCTGCTGGGGGCCAGCATCAACAACGCCGCCGTCGCCATCGCCATCGTCTTCGTGCCCAGCTTCGTCCGGCTCATCCGGGGCGAGGTCATCGCGGTGAGGGAGGAGGCCTACGTGGAGTCGGCCCAGTCCCTCGGGGCGCGACCCGGACGGATCATGCGCACCCACGTGCTGCCCAATGTGGCCTCCCCCATCATCATCCAGGTGGCGCTGGCCCTCGGCTTCGCCCTGCTGGCCGAGGCCGGTCTGGCCTTCCTGGGCATCGGGGCCCAGCCGCCGACCCCCAGCTGGGGGGACATGCTCCAAGAGGCCTACCAGTTCATCTTCCAGGCTCCGTTGGCCCTCGTCTTCCCGGGTCTGGCCATCATGCTCACCGTCCTCTCCTTCAACGCGGTGGCCGACGGCATCCGGGACTCCATCGGCCGGGGCAGCACCACGGCCCCACCGGGCGGGTGGCGCTCCCGGCTCCGCCAACGGCGCCGGGCCCACGAGACCCGGGCCGCCGCGGACGGGCCGGAGGAAGCGGACCGCCCACCCTCCCTCCCGTCCCCGTCGGTCCCCGCCCGTCCGGTCCCGACCCCCGCCCCGGCCCCGGTGGCCGCGGCCGTCCCGTCGACCGGACCCGGTCACCTGCTCGACGTCGACGGCCTCCGGGTGGAGTTCACCATCAACGGTGACTCGTGGCCGGTGGTGGAGGACCTCTCGTTCTCCGTCGATCCCGGGCGCACCCTCGGGCTGGTCGGGGAGAGCGGCTCGGGCAAGACGGTGTCGGCGTTGGCCATCATGGGCCTGCTCCCCCGACCGGTGGCCCGGGTGACGGCGGGCGCCGTCCACTTCCAGGGAGGCAACCTGCTCGCACTGGACGCCAAGGCGCTGCGGGCCGTCCGGGGCGACCAGATCGCCATGATCTTCCAGGACCCGATGACCAGCCTCAACCCGGCCTTCACCGTGGGCAACCAGATCGCCGAGCAGGTCCGGGCCCACCGTGACGTGTCGAGGAAGGAGGCCAACCGGATCGCCGTCGAGATGCTGGACCGGGTGGAGATCCCCGGGGCCGCCTCCCGGGCCGCCAACTACCCCCACCAGTTCTCGGGGGGCATGCGCCAGCGGGTGATGATCGCCATGGCCCTGTCCTGCTCGCCGCGGCTCCTCATCGCCGACGAGCCCACCACCGCCCTCGACGTGACCACCGAGGCCCAGATCCTCGACCTCCTCCGCAGCCTGTCGGTGGAGGAGTCCATGGCCATGATCTTCGTGACCCACGACCTCGGGGTCATCGCCGAGATCGCCGACGAGGTGGTGGTCCTCTACGCCGGCCAGAAGGTCGAGCAGGCCGCGGTGGACCGGCTGTTCGTCCGGCCCCGGCACCCCTACACCGAGGCGCTCCTCTCCTCCATGCCCCAGGCCACGCCCATCGGCTCCGCCCTCCCGGTCATCCCCGGGGTGGTGCCCCGGCCCGA
>DATCBL010000024.1:0-12827 GCA_036511875.1 Acidimicrobiales bacterium | reverse complement strand
CCTGAAACCCCGATCCCACCAGGTTGCGAAGCTGCTGGGTGGTGTGGGGGATGGTGTAGCCCGGCGCGCTCCCCCCCTGGATGTTGACGTCGGGTCGGGTGAGGAAGATGACCAGGATGAGGAGGGCGTTGACGAGGAGGGCGATGCCGGTCAGCACCCACGGCACCGCAGTGGTCCGCAGCTTCAGCCACTCCGAGCGCATGATGGCGATCACGTCGCCCCTCCCGGCATGGCGGCGGCCTGGCCGCCCATGGTCGTCGGATCGGCGGCGTCGAACCCGTGGGTCAGGCTGAGGAAGACGTCCTCCAGGGTGCCCCGGTCGTGGACCAGCTCGTAGAGCACGATCTGGTGCTGGGCGGCCAGCGGCCCGAACCACTCGGGAGTGGCCCCGTCGATGGTCAGGGAGTCCGGGCCGGTCTGGGCGTAGGCCACCGGGACGGCGTCGAGGATGGCCCGCAGACGTTCGATCTCGGGGGTCCGGACCCGTATGCCGGTGCTGGTCCCGGCCTGGGTGGCCAGCTCGGCCAGGGTGGTCTGGAGGACCAGCCGGCCGTGGGACACGATGACCACGTCATCGACCGTCTCCTCCATCTCGGAGAGCAGGTGGGAGGAGACCAGCACGGCATGGCCGATCGAGGCCTGGTGGCGGATGAAGGTACGCAGCCACTGGATGCCCTGCGGGTCGAGGCCGTTGGACGGCTCGTCCAGGATGAGGATCTCCGGGTCCCCGAGCAGGGCGGTGGCCAGTTGGAGCCGTTGGCGCATGCCGAGCGAGAACTTCCCCACCCGACGGCGGGAGACGTCGGCCAGACCCACCAG
Source organism: Acidimicrobiales bacterium (assembly GCA_036511875.1). GTDB lineage: Bacteria > Actinomycetota > Acidimicrobiia > Acidimicrobiales > RAAP-2 > Bog-756. The sequence continues at coordinate 12,008 of DATCBL010000024.1, read as the reverse complement.
CTCCAGGGTCTCGTCCACCCGCTGGAGGGGGATCCCGGCGCCGATGGCCACCGACTTCAGATGGTCCTCGGCCCGGCGCGACGGATGGAAGCTGGTGGCCTCGAGGACCGCCCCGACGTGGTGGATCGGGTGGTCGAGCTCCACGTAGCGACGGCCGCCGAAGGTGGCGGTGCCCTCGGTGATGGAGACCAGTCCGAGCAGCATCCGCAGGGTGGTGGTCTTGCCCGAGCCGTTCGGGCCGAGGAAGCCGGTCACCCGACCCGCTTCCACCTCGAAGGTGAGCTTGTCCACGGCCCGCAATGGGCCGAACTGCTTGGACAGCCCGTGCACTTCGATGGCCGATGGCATCCCAGACGGTACCGCGGCCTCAGAGCCAAGCGAGGTCATGTCCGGGCGTCGGCCCGGCGCTCCGTCAGACCTGGGCGTAGATGTCGGAGGGGAGCAGCAGCCCGATGGCCACGACCAGCTCGTCGTGGACGCGGCCCATGTTGCTCCACCCGTTGACCCAGCCGACCAGGGCCGAGTACCAGACGTGGCCGAGGATCCGGGCCCGGTCCCCGAGGTTGGGCGGATGGGGCTCGCCGATGGCTCGGGTGATGATGCGCTCCATCAGCACCGACACCTGTTGCTGGCACTCGACGGCGGCGAGGTCCGGGGAGGCCAGGGCGGTGAAGACCGCTCCCACCAGCTGGGGCTGGCGGCCCATGGCCCGCAGGGCGCGGTCCAGGACCTCGATCACCCGCGCCGCGGCCGTCTCGCCCTGGGCCGGCTGCTGGGCCAGACGGTTGTCGAGCTGCTCGACCCAGTGGACCAGCGCCGCGGCCAGCAGGTGGTCCTTGCTGGTGAAGTACCGGTAGACGGTGCCCATGGCCACGTCGGCCCGGGCGGCCACGTCGCGCATCTGGACTGCTTCGTAACCCCCGTCGAGCCCCAGCATCATGGCGGCGTCGACGACACGTTGGCGTCGGGCTTGCTGGGCTCGCGTCAGGGTGCGTGGCACCGGACCGTTCGCCATGACGTTTACCCTACTCGCCAGGGAATTCTCCCTCATCCTGGGGCCCGGACCCGGATCGCACCGGCCCCCGGTCTCCCGGGGACGGCAGAGGGGCCAGCCGGCCCGGTCGGACCGGCCGGGTGGATCCTCGCTCCTTCACTCCGTCCCGGCCCTCGGTACCATGGTCCGCCATGCCGCCCGCCGAAGATCCGGAGCTGATCGCCACCACCGACGGGCGGGTCCCCGGCCGGCGCGGGCGAGCCACGCGCCAGCGGCTGCTCGAGTGCACGGCCGAGCTGCTGGTGGCCACGCCGTGGCGCTCGATCAAGGTCATCGACATCGCCCGGCAGGCGGGCACGTCGCCGGCCACCTTCTACCAGTACTTCGAGAACGTGGAGGCGGCCATCACCGTGCTGGCCGAGGAGCTGGTCGAAGGGGTCGGGGTGCTGGCCGGCGTGGTCGACGGCAACTGGTCGGAGGAGGCCAGCTGGGAGACCGCGGTGGCCGTGGTCGAGGGGTTCATGGAGTACTGGGAGCGCAACCGAGCCGTGTTCCGGGTGGTGGAGCTGACCACGGTCGAAGGGGACCTGCGGTTCCAGGGCCTCCGGGTCCGGGCTCTGAACGCCGTGACCGTCACCCTGGCCCGGGTCATCGCCACCCACGCCGAAGCCTCGGGAGCCCCGGCCGGCGCCGACGCCATGGCCGCGGCCGGCACCCTCATCGCCATGCTGGCCCAGGTGGCCGGCCACCGCTACGGCTTCGAGTTCTGGGGCATCCGGACCGCCTCGCTGGTGGACAGCCAGGCCCGCCTGCTCCACTGGTCGGTCACCGGCCGGCCGGCCCCGGCCGGGGCCAAGGTGGCCGGGTCCGATGTCCCGCTGCCCCGCACCGGCCCGGTGGTGGGCGGGGGAGCGGCCTCGTCGCGCACGGCCCAGGTCAAGGCGGCGTCGGCCAACGCCGCCTCCAAGCGGTTGAACCAGGCCCCCTGAGGACCCGTTGGCCGTGGTGCGTGGCCAAGGCGGGGTCGGACCGGGGCCGGAGGGATCGGCTTCCCGGCGGGCCGATCAGGCGGTCGGGCTCACCGCAGGGCCACCGGGTTGACCGGCGAGCCGAGGGCGTGGGTGAAGGGGAGTGGCGTGGCGTCCAGCAGGAACTCGTAGCGACCGTCGGCGGCGCACGCCTCGGCCAATCGGTCGAGGAACCAGTTCTGCCCCTGGGTCATCCCCATCTCCACCAGATGGAGGAGGTGCACTGGGAGGAAGAGGTCGAGGTCCTCGCACGGGAAGACCTCGAGCACCAGCGTGTCGATGGCCACCGCGGCCACGTCGTGCCGGTGGAACCACTCGGCGGTGGCCATGGTCAGCCCGGGACTGGGAGACGAGTAGGCCATCAGGTCCCGGACCGGGTCGTCGCCGCCGAGGCCGGGCCGGCCGGGCAGGGCCAGATGGACCGGTTGACCGGTGCGCACCAGCACCACGTCCCCGGGTTCGACGCTCACCCCACCGAAGGCGCAGGCGGCGTCGAGGTCCTCGGGAGTGATCGGATAGCCCGGGTCGAGGATCTCCGATCCCTTGGACCGGGCCACGTCGAGGAGCAGACCCCGTGACACCAGCGACGTGATGAGGTGGATGCCCAGCCGGCTGGCGCCGGCCTCGGTGATCGACGAGGCCGGGAAGCCGTTGTAGAGGCTGCGGCCCTCGGGCCCGGCGCCATAGGCGGCGTGGGCCAGGCTGTCCCAGTGGGTGGCGCACTGCATGGCCATGGTCACCACGTCCTCCGAGAAGGCGATCCACCCGGGGTCCGCACCCATGACCTCGTTGACGCTCACCATGGTCCGGGTGGGGTTGACCCGACCCTCGATGAAGCCCAGCTGGATGCCCTCCTCGGCCGACAGGGGCAGGCCCAGGGTGAAGGGCTCGCCGTCCCGCACCGACGCCACGCCCCGCAGGCGCGCCGCCCGGTCGATGAGGTTGAGCGTGCCCAGCTGGTCCTCGGGACCCCAGCGCCCCCAGTTGGAGACCCGGGCCGCCAACGCCCCGAACGACGAGGGGATCGACGGCGACAGGGGGACGGGCATGGCCCAGTTGTACCCCACCGGGGCAACAGTTTCCGACGGATCGCGCCGATAGGAGGGGTGAGGGGCACCGAGCGACGTGTGAGGAATCGACGCCATGAGTGCAGCCCACCCCGGAACGGACAGGCCCAGGTCACGGTCGCGGGGCGCCGTACGGGGCCGTCTCCGTCGGGCGACGGCCGGAGTGACCACGCTGGCTCTCGGGGCCGCGGTGATCGCCGCCCTCCTCACCGGGGCCCAGGGAGTGGTGGCCGTCCCGAAGGCTGCCGCCGCCGACGTGTCGTCGGTCCAGGCCCTCTACGCCGCCGATCTGGTGTCCCGGATCAACGCCGAGCGGGCCGCACGCGGCACCTTCGGTCTCGACCTCCCCCAACTGGCCGTGGACGGCGGCCTCCAGGCTTACGCCCAGGCCTGGTCGGCCCACCTGGCCGCCACCGGAACGGTGGCCGACCCGCCCTTCCCCACCTGCAGCGGCCCGGCCGCCCAGGCGTGCATCTTCGCCGCCAACTCGGGCAGCAGCGGCAACGGCTACTGGCCCGGTGACGGCTCCGACGGCATGGACGGCCAGTACATGGCCTCGGCCCCGCACCGCCAGAACATGCTGGGGGCCGGGTACACCGCGGTCGGCGTGGGCGTGACCTGCAGCGGGGGCCGTGCCTTCTCCGTCGAGGTGTTCGGCTTCACCATCGGCGACATCCCCGGGGCCCTCGCCCGGGAGGCCGGCCAGAACGCCGTGCAGGGCCAGCCGGTGCCGGCGTCGCCGATGGTCGCCGGCCCCCCGAGCGGCGATCCGGTCTACTGCCCGGGGCAGACCATCGCCGCCAACGGGGCGGTGACCGCCACCGGGGGGCAGTTCCCCTATCCCTTCCGGGTGGCGTCGGTGGTCGGGGAGGCCAACGTGCCGGCCCCGGTGGTGGGCATGGCCTCGCTGCCCGACGGCGGCGGGTACTGGCTGGTCCGCTCGGACGGGTCGGTGTCCACCCACGGCGCCGCGGCCAACTACGGCTCGATGGCCGGCACCCCCCTCAACGCTCCCGTCGCCCACATCGTGGCCACCACTGACGGCAGGGGCTACTGGATGGTGGCGTCGGACGGGGGCATCTTCTCCTTCGGGGACGCCGGCTTCTACGGGTCGATGGGCGGCCAACACCTCAACGCCCCGGTGGTGGGCATCGTCCCCACGCCCACCGGGCACGGCTACTGGCTGGTGGCCAGCGACGGCGGCGTGTTCGCCTTCGGCGACGCCGTCTTCCGCGGGTCGATGGGCGGCCACCATCTCAACGCCCCGGTGGTGGGCATGGCCCCCGACGACGCCACCGGCGGCTACTGGCTGGTGGCCAGCGACGGCGGTGTGTTCGCCTTCGGCGCCCCCTTCGACGGCTCGACCGGCAACCTGCGCCTCAACCTCCCGGTCAACGGCATGGCCGCCCTGCCCGACGGCCAGGGCTACTGGTTCGTGGCCTCCGACGGCGGCATCTTCGCCTTCGGACGGGCCGCCTTCCTGGGCAGCACCGGGGCGATGACCCTCAACGCCCCGGTGGTGGGCATGGCCACCGACGACGCCACCGGCGGCTACTGGCTGGTGGCCGGGGACGGAGGGGTGTTCACTTTCGGGGCCCCGTTCCTCGGCGCCGGGTGAGCGGCCGGCGCGGCCACCGAGGTCGGCGCCCCGGTGAGGCATCCGAGGTGGTGACGCGGTGGCCCGGTGGGCCGGGAGGCGGCATCGGGGAGACCGGCCGACCGCGCTGGGTGGACCCAGCGGCGCGGTCCTAGGGGCCGGTCACTACGTCGAGCGAGAGCTGCCACAGCCGGGCCGCGGCGTCCGGATCGAGGGCGTAGGCGGCCACGCCCGAGCCGCTGGTGTCGGCCGCGCTCGGATCGAGGACCACGGCCTGGTTGCCGTCCTCGAAGTAGCACCCCCCGATCCCCTTGAGCTCGGGCGAGGTGGCGACGAGGAGGCTGGTCGCCGCCCCCTGCTCGAGGGTCTTGTAGGTGAACGTGCCCGAGGAGCGGAGGGTGGCCAGCTGGTCCGGGTCCATGTGTCGCGACAGGTTGGTGGCGGCAATGGCCCCGGGGTGGACCGCGTTGGCGGTGATGCCGTCCTCGGCCCAGCGGCGGGTCGCCTCGACGGCGAAGAGGACGTTGGCCGTCTTGGACTGCCCGTAGGCCAGCCAGGGATCGTAGGGGCGGGCGGCGAAGTTGATGTCGTCGAAGATCACTGGGGACCGGAGGTGCCCTCGGGAGCTGAGGGAGACGACCCGGGCCTGGTCGGCGTCGGCCAGGGCGCCGTGCAGGCCGTGGGCCAGGGCGAAGTGGCCGAGATGGTTGGTGGCGAACTGCAGCTCCCAGCCGCCCGGGGTGAGCTGGAGATCGGGCAGGGCCATGACCCCGGCGTTGTTGATCAGCAGGTCCAGCGGGCCCGTCCAGCCGGCGACGAAGGCGGCCACCGACGCCGGGTCGGCCAGGTCGAGCCGACCGACCAGGACGGCCGGGTGGCCGGTTTCGGCCGTGATGGCCGCGGCGGTCCGCTCCCCGGCGGCCGGGTCGCGGACGGCCAAGGTGACCTCGGCGCCCGCGCCGGCCAGGGCCCGAGCGGTCGGGATCCCGATGCCCGACGAACCGCCGGTGACGATGGCCCGCCGGCCGCCCAGGTCGACGCCGGCCATCACCTCGGCCGCGGTCGACTCGGCGTTGAACGGGGTGGTGATGCGGTCAGTGCTCATGGCGGTCTCTCCGGTTGGGCGGCGAAGATGGGTTCGGGTTCACCGAGTCGGCCCGGACCCGACGGGATCTCCCACGGAGACGGCGGGCGGCGTGGCCCGCACCGGGACGGGGTCGGTCCCGAAGTCCGCCGATCGGCTCACCGACGCCCACCGGTCCGCTTCCGCGGCGCGGGCTACCGAGGCCGCTTCGGCCGAGTCGACCGCTCCGGCGCCGAGCAGGAGGCGAAGGGGCGGCTCGTCCAGCCGGACCAGTTCGGTGATGATCCGGGCGGCCCGGGCCGGGTCACCCGGCCAGGTGCTGACCGTCGACTCGCGGTAGCGGTTCATGGCGCCGACGGTCTGGTCGTAGTCGTCGCCCACCGGGGGGGCCTGCATGGAGGAGCCACCCCAGTCGGTGCGGAACCCGCCCGGCTCGATGATGGTGACCTTGATCCCGAGCGGGCCGACCTCGTGGGCCAGGACCTCGGAGAATCCCTCCAGTCCGAATTTGGCGGTCTGGTAGGCGCCCATCCCCGGGGTGCCGCCCACCCGCCCTCCGATGGACGAGAACTGGATGAAGTGGCCGGAGCGCTGGGCGTGCAGCACCGGCAGTGCCGCCTTGGTGACGTTGACGGCCCCGAACAGGTTGGTCTCGAGCTGGGCCCGGAAGTCGTTGTCGGCGGTGCCCTCGATGGGCGACGAGTTGGCGTAGCCGGCGTTGTTGACCACCACGTCGAGCGTCCCGAACTGCTCGACCGCCAGCTGCACCACGAACGGCAGGCCGCGGCGTCGGTGACATCGAGGGCGGCGGCCCGGACCCGGTCGCCGTGCGCCTCGACCAGGGATTGGAGCTGTTCGGGGCGGCGGGCGGTGGCCAGCACCCGGTCTCCGCCCTCGAGGGCGGCTTCGGCCAGCTCACGTCCGAATCCCCGGGAGCTCCCGGTGATGAGCCAGACCTTGGTCATGGGCCACCGTCCTTTCACATCGCTGGGGTTCAGGGAGCGCAGGACCCGCCGTAGTGGTCGATCTTGCGCTCGATGGCGTCGAGCGCCGCCTCCATCTCACCGAGCCGGGCTCGGACCTCGGTCCGGTGCGCCTGCAGCAGGCTCAGCCGGTCCCCTTCGGTGGCCGGGCCCCCGGCCACCAGCGAGAAGTACCGCTGGATCTCCCGGATGGGCATGGCGGTGGCCCGGAGGCGACCGATGAACACCACCCGGCCGACATCGTCCTCGGTGAAGCGGCGATGGCCGCTCTCCTGTCGACCCACGTCGAGCAGCCCGATCCGCTCGTAGTACCGCAGGGCGTGGGCACTCACCCCGGTCCGCTCGGCCACCTCGGCGATGGTGAAGCCCGGGTCGGTGACGGCGAGAGCGCTCATACCACCACCCTAAAACTTCGAGCGCGCTCGAAGTCAAGGGGCCGCGGTCAGCTCGACCAGATGATCGACTGCATCTCCGAGTAGGCCTCGAGCCCGGTGTCGCCGCCGTCCCGGCCGATGCCGCTCATCTTGAACCCCCCGAAGGGCGCATCCATGTTGCGCTGGGCGGTGTTGATGCCGACGTGGCCGGCCCGGAGCAGCTTGGCCACCCGGAAGGCCCGGGGGGTGTCGGCGGAGAAGACGTAGTCGTAGAGGCCGAACTCGGAGTCGTTGGCGATGGCGATGCCTTCCTCCTCGTCGTCGAAGGGGATGGCCACCACCACCGGGCCGAAGATCTCCTCGCGGGCCACGGTGATGTCGTTGGTCCCCACCACCAGCGTGGGCTCCACGTAGTACCCGGTGGGCAGGTGCTCGGGACGGCCGCCGCCAACCACCACCTCACCCTCCTTGCGCCCGGTCTCGATGTAGTCCAGCACCCGCTGCTGCTGGGCCCCGGAGATGAGCGGGCCGACCACGGTGGACGGCTCGGTGGGGTCGCCGACCTTCAGCACGCCGGCGAAGGCGGTCAGGCCCTCCACCACCTGGTCGAAGATGCTCCGGTGGACCACGGCGCGGGTCGGGGCGGTGCAGATCTGGCCCGAGTGGAAGGCCCAGGTCGAGCCCACGGCGGTCACCACCCCCTTGATGTCGGCGTCCTCGAAGACCACGGCCGCCCCCTTGCCCCCGAGCTCCATCAGCAGGCGCTTCATCGACGGCGCCCCGGCGGCGGCGATGCGCTGGCCCACCGCGGTGGAGCCGGTGAACGAGACCATGTCCACGTCGGGCGACCTGGTGAGGGCCGACGCCGGTCCGGGGCCCTGCGAGTTGACCAGGTTGATCACGCCGGGCGGGAACCCGACCTGGTCGAGGACCCGGGCCAGCTCCACCACGGCCAGCGGGTCCTGGGGGGCCGGCTTCATGATCACGGTGTTGCCCATGGCCAGGGCGGGCGCCACCTTGCCGGCCATGTTGGTCATCGGGAAGTTGTAGCTGGCGATGGCGGCCACCACGCCGACCGGCTGGCGGTAGGCCAGGGCGCTGATCAGCCCGCCGGGGGCCAGGGGAGTGGCCGCGGCGACCACCGGGGGGAGCATCGACTCCTGGACGTGGCGGATGTCCTGCGAGTAGCGGTCGAACCGGGCCGCGCTGACCGGGACCTGCATGCGGGAGCCCACCGAGGCGGTGGCCCCGGTCTCGGCGATGACCAGGGGCACCAGGTCGGCCTCCCGGTCCCGGATGGCGGCCGCGGCCTTCTTCAGCAGGGCCAGCCGCTCCCCGACCGGGGTGGCCGCCCAAGCCGGGAAGGCCTCCCGGGCCGCCTGGGCGGCGGCGTTGGCGTCGTCGACCGAGGCGTTCGGGGCCTGGCCCACCACCTGCTCGGTGGCCGGGTTGATGATGTCGTAGGTGCCGTCGCCGGCGTCGGCCCACCGGCCCCCGATCAGCAGCTGTGTCTCGTCCCTGGTGGCCTGACTCCCCATGGTGGGTCCCCTTTCGCGGTGGTGGGTCACTCCCGATGCCGGCTCCGGCGGCCCGTCGGAGGCGCCGGGTGGTGGTGGTGATGCGGTGATCGGCAGAGAGCTGACGTCGCGTCAGCAGTGTAGGTCGCCGCGGTCCGGACAGACAGTCGACGGGTCAGCGGTCGGACGGGCGCGCCGGCTCGGTCGGAAGGCCGGGGTCAGGCGGTCGACGGGGTGGGGTCCACGGTGGCGGTGTCCCGGCCCGACTTGAGCAGGGTGCCCGGGAGGCTTCCCGTCGGCTTCCCGTCGGCCACGGTCTCGACCCCGTTGACCAGCACCCGCACGACGCCGATGGCGTCGGCGATCAGCCGGGGGCTGCCGCCGGGGAGGTCGTGGACCAGCGTGGCCGGCTCGGACCCCACCGTCTCGGGGTCGAAGACGAACAGGTCGGCCCGTTGGCCCTCGGCCACGCGGCCCCGGTCTCGGAGGCCGAACAGCTCGGCCGGAGCTTCGGTCATCAGTTGCACGGCCCGCTCCAGGGACACCAGCTTGCGCTTGCGCAGGCAGTCGCCGAGGAAGGAGGTCGGGTAGTTGGAGCCGCACATGCGGTCGAGGTGGGCGCCGGCGTCCGAGCCGCCCACCATGGCGCCGGGGTCGTTCCACACCTCCACCCGGGCCCGCCACGAGGCGTCGTCGCCGTCGGAGGCCTTGGGCCACAGCACGGTCCGCAACTCGTCGGCGATGACCAGGTCGAGCAGGGTGTCGAACGGGGGCTTCCCCAGCTCCTCGGCGATCGATCCGACATCTCGCCAGCTGAAACCCTCGTTCTCCGGGGCGAAGGTGTCGCCGATGATGTAGTTGGCCCAGTTGGACAGGCGCCGGAACACCCCGGCCCCCTCGGAGTAGGCCAACTCGTCGAGCTGGGCCCGGACGGTCGGGTCGGACAGCTTCTCGATTCGCTGCTCCACCGGGAGTCCCATCACGTCGCCCCATCCGGGAATGAGGAAGAGGGCGCAGTGGGTCCGGAAGCTCATGTTCATGGGCACCAGCGTGGGCATGGTGAGCGCCACGATGCGTCCCCCGGCCGCCGCGGCCCGGGCCGAGGCTTCCAGCTGGCGGGCGGTCTTGTCCGGGGTGCGCGAGTCCACCGTCAGCAGGTTCCAGTTGAGCGGTCGCCGGGCGGTGGTGGTCATGGCCACCATCAGATCGATCTCCTGGTCGGTGAAGGTGTCCAGGCAGCCGTTGGTGATGTACTCGAGGGTGGTGCCCGGGTGGTCGCGCACCACCTCGCAGAAGGCCAGCATCTCGCGGCGGTCGGCGTGGCGGGACGAGATGGGCTGGCCGTCCCCGTCTGAGTGGGTCCTCGACTGGGACGACGAGAACCCGAGCCCGCCGGCCTCGATCGACTCGGCCAGCAGCCGGGCCATGGCTGCGACCTCCTCGTCGTCGGCCACCTCGGCGCCGCGCTGGTCGCCCATCACCCAGCGCCGCAGGGCGCAGTGCCCGACCAGGAAGCCGGCGTTGACCCCGAGATTGCCCTCCAACTTGCCGAGGTAGTCGCCGAAGCTGGCCCAGTCCCAGGGGAGGCCGTCCTCCAGGGCCACCAGGGGCATCCCCTCGACCTTGGCCATCATCCGGCGGATGTAGTCGTGGTCCTCGGCCTTGATCGGGGCCAGGGTGAAGCCGCAGTTGCCGCCGATCACCGTGGTCACCCCGTGCAGGTTGGAGGGGGAGGCGGTCGGGTCCCAGAACAGCTGGGCGTCGTAGTGGGTGTGCGGGTCGATGATGCCCGGGGCGACCACGAGGCCCTCGGCGTCGAGCTCGGTGGTGCCGGCCTCGTCGACCGGGCCGACGGCGACGATGACCCCGTCCCGGATGCCCACGTCGGCCCGGCGTCCCGCGGAGCCGGTGCCGTCGACGACCAGGCCGTTGCGGATTACGTAGTCGAGCATGGACGTCTGGCCTCCGATGGGTGTCCGGCGAGCGCAGCGCCGGAAGCTGACAGACCGTCAGTTTACGGCACCCTGGAGGATCCCGCTCGTGGTACCCCGGGTCGGACGGGGGCGGCGCCCGGGAGCGCTCGGATGGGCGGATGGTAATTTCCCTGGATTCATCAATCCTGGTTCCAGAACCATCTGCTTCCCGCCGTCGTGCTCCTCCTCGGAGCCGGTCTCTTCGTGAGGTTCGCCCACTGGCTCGGGGCGCGGCGACGGCGGTGGGTCGACGAGCAGATCCGGATCCAGATCGAGTCGGGCCTGGTGGCGTCCGAGGGCCTCAAGCGGTCCCGGGCGGTGAGCGAGGCGGTGGAATGGGTCGTGGTGGCCCTGACCGGCTTCATCGCCGCCATCCTGGCCCTCGACCGGTTGGGGATCCCGCTCACCACCCTGGTGGCTCCGGCCACGGTGATCGGGATCGGCCTGGGCTTCGGGGCCCAGCAGATGGTGGGCGACCTGCTGGCCGGATTCTTCCTGTTCGCAGAGCACCAATTCGGCTTCGGCGACGTCATCCGGCTGTCGGTCCCCGGTCAACCCACCGGGATCACCGGCACCGTCGAGGAGCTCACCCTGCGGGTGACCAAGGTGCGCACGGCCCAGGGCGAGCTGGTGGTGGTGCCCAACAGTGCGCTGCGCCAGGTCACCAACCTGTCCAAGGACTGGTCGCGGGCCGTCATCGACATCCCGGTGTCGGTGACCGAGGATCTGGACCGGGTGACCGGCCTGCTGAAGGACATGTTCGCGGCCATGGCCTCCGACCCGGCGTGGAGCGGCCTCCTGTTGGGCGACCCGGTGGTGGCCGGGGTCGAGACCATCGACGTGGGCTACGTGCAGCTCCGGCTCATCGCCCGGACCCTGCCCGGCCGCCAGTTCGAGGTGGCTCGGGAGATCCGGTTCCGGGCCACCACCGCCCTGCGGTCGGCGGGAGTCAGCTCGCCCTCGATGGGGGACGGTCCCTGATGAGCGACCCCCCCGGCGGCCCCGGTCCGGACAGGGACGACGAGCCCACCCTGGTCGACCACCCGACCTCGGCCTCCGGGGTGCGGACCCGCTGGACCCGGCGGAGCGCCGGTGAGAACGAGGAGGTCCAGCACAGCGCACTGGTCGGGTTCATGTCGGTCCCGGTGCACCGCCGGTTTCCCATCCGCCGTTCCACCCTGGTCCTGGTGGTGGCCTTCCTCGGGCTCGGGACCCTGCTCTACTTCAACCCGCCCCAGGCCGACGCCACGGGGAAGGGCGCGGTCGTCGGCGGCTACTTCGTGCCCGGCGCGGTGGCGGTCAGCACCACCACCACCCCGCCTCCGACCACCACCACCGTGCCGCCGACCACCACCACCACCCGGGCTCCGGCCGTCACCGCCACCACCGGA
>DATCBL010000023.1:0-3115 GCA_036511875.1 Acidimicrobiales bacterium | reverse complement strand
CTTCATCCGGATATGGCCAAGGTCAACGTCAACGGCGGCGCCATCGCCCTCGGCCACCCGCTGGGCTCGTCCGGCACCAAGCTGACAGCCACGCTGCTCAACGAGCTCGAGCGGACGGAGGGCCGGTACGGGCTGCTGACTATGTGCGAGGGGGGCGGCATGGCCAACGCCACCATCATCGAACGCCTGGGCTGATCGGCGGCACCCGGTCGGTGCCGCAGAGGCGCCGACCGACACCGCCACCACGAATGGAGAGCCGGCCCGTTACGGGCCGGCTCTCTGCGTCAGGGGTGGACCGCTGTCAGCCGAGCCGGGGGCGGCGCCGGGAAGCGAGGACCACGGGCCCGTCTCCGGCCTCAGTGGTAGCGGGTGGCCAGGATCAGGCCGGCAAAGATGGCCGCGATGGCGGCGATCAGCCAGAGGTTGTTCACCCCGCCGGGGAGCACGTCGGCGTAGTTGAGGATGACCACGGCCACGCCCAGCAGGAACAGGGCGATGATGGCGATGCCCATCCACCGGGGGCTGGTCTTGACGTTCTTCGGGATGGGGGGCGTGTAGCGGCTGGACGGCGTCGACCGGCCCGACTCGGTGGTCCGCCCGCTGGCCGAGCGACCCTTCTTCTGCGCCTTGCCCGGTCCCGGCTTGGCCTTGGTTGCCATGGGCGAAGGATAGCCAGTCGCCCGACCGGGTGGCGCCGGGTCCGGGGACACCCGGGCCGGCCGGTACGATCAACGGACCATGGGGACGCGGGTGCTGGTCATCGACAACTACGACTCGTTCGTCTATAACCTGGTCCAAGAGCTCGGGGAGCTGGGCGCCGACCCGGTGGTCCACCGCAACGACGCCATCGACATCGAGGGGATCCGCTCGGCCTCCCCCGACGCCATCCTGATCTCACCGGGGCCCGGCCGTCCGGAATCGGCGGGCATCAGCATGGAGGTGATTCGGGAGCTGGGCGGTGAGATCCCCATCCTCGGGGTGTGCCTGGGTCACCAGGCCATCGGTGAGGTCTACGGCGGGGACGTGGTGGTGGCCCCGACCCTCATGCACGGCAAGACCTCGGCCATCCACCACAACGGGACCGGGATCTTCGCCGGGCTCCCCGATCCCTTCGTGGCCACCCGCTACCACTCGCTGGTGGTGGAGCCGGCCAGCGTGCCCGACGTGCTGGAGATCACCGCCCGCACCGCCGACGGGGTGATCATGGGCCTGCGCCACCGCACCCTCGCCGTGGAGGGCGTCCAGTTCCACCCCGAGTCCCTGCTCACCCTGGAGGGGCCCGGCCTGCTCTCGAACTTTCTGGCCTCGACCCGGACCGGCTGAGGGCGGCTCCCGCGGTCAGTGGTGCCGGTCGTGGCTCGGGATCGAGCTGGTCGTGCTCGAGCTGGACGGGCTGGTGGTCGACGTGGTGGTCGTGGGTGGTTCCGTGGTGGTGGGGGGCGGCGGCGGACCGGTCGACACGAGGAGGTTGACCGTGCTGCCCGGCCGTACGGAGGTGCCGGCGGGCGGATCGGAACCGATCACCGTGCCCGCCGGGTACTGGGTCGACGACTGTTGGATGGTGGTGCCGAAGGTCAAGCCCTGCGCACCCAGTGTGTTGCTGGCCTGATTCTGGTTCTGGCCGGCCACCACCGGAACTTTGACATTCGACGGGCCCGAGGAGACCGTCAAGGTCACGGCGCTGTTCTTGGGGGCCTTCGTCCCCGAGTTCGGGGTGGCACCCAGTACCGTTCCGGCCGGTTGGGTGTTGGCCTGGCTCACGACGGTGGAGGTCAGCCCCGCCCCGGTCAACGACGCCTGGGCGGCGGTCAGGCTGGAGCCGACCAGACCGGCCGGCACCGTGACCTGTTGCACCGAGGCCACGGTGAGGGTCACCGTGTCCCCCTTCTTCACCAGCGTGTTGGCCGACGGGTTGGTGGAGATCACCGTGCCCGGGGTGTCGGAGGAGATCTGGCTGGTGGTCTTGACCACCAGGCCGTCCTGGGTCAGCTTGGACGTGGCCTGGGCCACCGGTTGGCCGGTCACCGACGGGAGGTTGAACGACGCGCTCCCGCCCAGATAGCCGAGGTTGCGGGCCAGGAAGTACCCGGCCACCAACAGGAGCAGCACCAGGATGGCCAGGATGATGGCGTAGGTGCGGGTCCGGTTCGGACCACCCTCTTCGTCGGCGGTGCCCTCCTCCGGGGTGGTGGCGGCGACCGACCGGGTGACGTCCATGCCCGCGGCGGTCCCGACCACCGCGGTGGTGCCGGCCACGGCAAGCAACGAGGTGGCGTCGTCCATGGCCAGCACCGTCCGGCCCTCGTTGAACCGGAGCAGGTCGGCGCGGAGGTCCTCGGCGGTGGCGTAGCGGTGCTCGGGGTTCTTGGCCATGGACTTGAGGATGATGGCCTCGAAGGTCGGGGGGATCGACGGGTTGAGCTCGCGGGGGGCGGGCGCATGGTCGCGGACGTGCTTGGAGGCCACCGCCACCGGGGTGTCGCCGAGGAACGGGGGCCGGCCGGTGACCATCTCGAACAGCACCACGCCGAGCGAGTAGATGTCGCTCCGGGCGTCGACCCCGATGCCCTCGGCCTGCTCGGGGGAGAAGTAGGTGGCCGTGCCCATGACCGCGCCGGTCTGAGTCAGGCTCTCCTCGGTGTTGATGGCCCGGGCGATCCCGAAGTCGGTGACCTTCACCTGGCCCTCGTCGGTGATCAGGACATTGCCCGGCTTCACGTCGCGGTGGATGACCCCGTGCTTGTGGGCGTAGCCCAGCGCCGCGGCCACGTGGGCCCCGATGTCGGCGGTCCGGTCGGCCGAGAGGGGCCCGGCGGTCTTCAGGATGGACGACAGCGGGCGGCCGTCGATGAACTCCATCACGATGAAGTAGGTCCCGGAGTCCTCGCCCCAGTCGAAGACCGGGACGATGTTGGGGTGGGACAGGTTGGCCGCGGCCTGGGCTTCCCGACGGAACCGCTCCACGAACGAGCGGTCGATCGAGAGCTCAGGGAACAGGACCTTGAGGGCCACCGGACGGTCCAGCAGACGGTCGTGGGCGCGGTAGACCTCGGCCATGCCGCCCCGGGCGATCAGGTGGCTGAGCTCGTAGCGCTCGGAGAAGATGCGGGGCGTC
>DATCBL010000022.1:0-2962 GCA_036511875.1 Acidimicrobiales bacterium | reverse complement strand
TGTCCACGTGGGCGTCGGCGTGGACCTGGACGATCCGGGCGGTCCCCTCGGCGCGTTCCAGATAGCGCCCGGCCCAGTAGACGGCTTCGGCCATACGGGCGAGCAACATGGTCGGCTCCTTTGTTGCGCTTGGCGGTGGATGGTCGTCGGCCCGGACCGACGGGGCGGAGGGCTCGGGGCGCCCCGAGGGGTTGGCGCGGGATCCGGTCATCGGGCTCCGGTCTCGACCGGGTCGCCCGATGCGCCCTCGCCGGAGTGGATGGAGCCGCCGGTCTCGACCACCTCGGGAGGACCGGGAGAACTGGGTGGACCGGGAGGACCTTCGCCCCGGGCCCGGGACGGCGACGGGGCGGACGGGCCGGGCGACCGGGTGTCCACCACCCAGGTGTCCTTGCTTCCGCCGCCCTGGGAAGAGTTGACCACCAGGGACCCGTCCTGTCGGGCCACCCGGGTCAGGCCGCCCCGGGTGACGTAGGCGCCCTCCGGGCCGAGCAGGGTGAAGGGGCGCAGGTCCACGTGCCGGGGGGCGATCTGCCCGTCGCACAGCGTGGGGGCGGTCGAGAGGGAGATCACCGGTTGGGCCACCCACCGGTTGGGCGCATTTTCGATCTGCTTGGTCACGTCGGCCAGCTCGTCCTCGGTGGCCTGGGGGCCCACCAGCACGCCGTAGCCACCCGATTCGTTGGCCGGCTTCACCACCAGGCGCTCGAGGTTGCTCAGCACGTAGTGGCGCGAGTCCTCGTCACTGCATCGGAGGGTGGGCACGGTGTCGAGGATAGGCTCCTCGTCGAGGAAGAATCGGATGATGTCGGGCACGTAGCAGTAGAGCTTCTTGTCGTCGGCGATGCCGGCCCCCGGCGCGTTGACCAGGGCCACCCGACCGGATCGCCAGGCCCGGATGAGGCCGGGCACCCCCAGCAGCGAGTCAGGCTCGAAGACCTCGGGATCCAGGTACAGGTCGTCGATGCGGCGGTAGACCACGTCGACCCGTTGGAGGCCGTCGATGGTCCGGGCGTAGACGCAGTCGTCGTCGAGCACGACGAGGTCGCCACCCTCGACCAGCTCCACGCCGAGCTGCTGGGCCAGGAAGGCGTGCTCGAAGTAGGCGGCGTTGTAGATGCCGGGGGTCAGGACCACGATGGTCGGCTCGCCCGTGGACGGGGAGACCGAGGCCAGCATGGTGGCCAGCCTCCCGATGTAGGGGTCGACCGGCTCGATGCTGTAGTGGCGGAACATCTCCGGGAAGACGTGCTTGGCCACCATGCGGTTCTCCAGCAGGTAGGACACCCCCGACGGGACCCGAAGGTTGTCCTCCAGCACGTAGACGGTGCCGCTGGCGTCGCGGATCAGGTCGCTCCCGCAGATGTGGGCCCAGATGCCCCCCGGCGGGTCCATCCCCACGCACTCCCGCCGGAAGTTGGGAGAGCCGGACACCAGCTCGGAGGGGATCACCCCGGAGCTGACCGACCGCTGGTCGTGGTAGACGTCGTCGATGAACAGGTTGAGGGCGTTGAGCCGCTGGACCAGCCCCGACTCGACCACCTGCCACTCCCCGGAGGTCATGACCCGGGGGATGATGTCGAACGGCCAGGGGCGGTCCACCCCGGTGGCCCCCTCGTAGACCGTGAAGGTGACCCCGATGGCCCGCATCTCCCGGTCGGCGGCGTCCTGGCGATCGCAGAGCGCTTCGGGTCCCAGGTCGGTGAAGTGCCGCCAGAGCGCCTCGGCCTCCGGCCTGGGCTCGCCCGAGGCCGTCACCATCTCGTCGTAGAACAGCCCCGGGTCGTAGGACGGCCATGGCGCCGGGCTCGATTCACCGCCGCATCCGGGCGCGGAGCGAGGGTCGTGATCGTCCACACCCAAGTACTACGTCGACCATGGGTCGCACGGGTTGCCAGAGTGTTTCGGCTCCGTGAATGTCCCGGTCGGATATGCTCATGCCCAGGTGAGAGGGATCAGCCCCGGTAGGAGCAGGGTGTCCCGGCGCCGGGCTGTCCGCAGGGTCGTGTTGCACGCGAGCCGGTGTTCCCGCCCGGTGGCGGGGAGACCACGCTGCCTTGGGGCCCTGGTTCCCCACCGACGGGCCACCGGATCGCCCGGCCCCGTGGTTGCACCCGGCGTCTCGTCGTGACGAGAGCGGCCGGGCGACGAGACCATTATCCACAGGAGATGCCGTGCCCGCTGAGACCCACGTAGAAGAGGGTCCGCTCGACCGAACCAAGGTGCTGGAGCTGATCCGCGACCTGCTGGCGGACATCTTGGAGATCGAGCCGTCGGTGATCGCCGAGTCCTCGTCCTTCGCCGAGGACCTGGACGCCGACTCCCTGGCCCTGATCGAGCTGGTGGAGGGGCTCGAGGAGGAGCTGGGCGAGCGATCGGTCGGCTTCCGGATCGATGACGAGGACCTGGAGGAGCTCCGCACCGTGCGGGATGCGGTGGACTACGTCTACGCCAAGCTCGGAGGGGCCTGAGGCGCCCCATGGCACCCGCCGCCGACTCGGGAACGCCCGGGGAGGTCCACTGGTCCGACGGTCGCATCGGCTACCGGTTCGAGGACCCATCCCTGCTGGAGCGGGCCATGGCCCACCGATCGTGGTGTGCCGAGCAGCCCGGGCGGTTGTCGAACGAGCGGCTGGAGTTCCTCGGTGACGCGGTGTTGGGCCTGGTGGTGGCCGACTACACCTACCGGAGCCATCCCGGTCTGTCCGACGGGGTGATGTCCAAAGTCCGGGCCTCGGTGGTGAACACCCGGGTCCTGGCGGAAGTGGCCCTGGAGCTGGGCCTCGACGAGCACCTCCGCCTGGGTCGGGGCGAGGACCTGTCCGGGGGTCGGGCCAAGGAGTCGATCCTGGCCGATGCCACCGAGGCGGTGTTCGGCGCCGTGTACCTGGACGGGGGCCTCAGCCAGGCCGAACGGCTCATTCTGACCCTGCTCGAGGGCCGGATCGCCCTGGCCGTGGGC
>DATCBL010000021.1:0-2112 GCA_036511875.1 Acidimicrobiales bacterium | reverse complement strand
TGGCCGGGGTCAACGTCCCCCTCCACTCCGCCGAGCACTTCTACGTCGTGACCGAGCAGATCGACGGCGTCCGTCCCGACCTTCCCATCCTGCGCGACCCCGACGGCTACACCTACTTCAAGGAGGAGGTCGGCGGGCTGGTGGTGGGGGGGTTCGAACCCGAGGCCAAGCCGTGGGTGGCGCCGGACCGCCTGCCGTACCCGTTCGAGTTCCAACTGCTGGACGAGGACTGGGAACACTTCTCCGTCCTGATGGAGAGTGCCCTCCTGCGCATCCCCGCCCTCCACCACACCGGCATCCGGAAGTTCTACAACGGCCCGGAGAGCTTCACGCCCGACAACCAGTTCATCCTCGGCGAAGCCCCGGAGCTGGAGAAGTTCTACGTCGGGGCCGGCTTCAACTCCGTCGGCATCGCCTCGGCCGGGGGCGCCGGGCGCGCCCTGGCCGAGTGGATCGTGCACGGTCAGCCCACCGTGGACCTGGCCGCGGTGGACATCCGGCGCTTCGCCCCGTTCAACGGGAACAACCAGTGGCTGCACGACCGGGTCGGGGAGATCCTCGGGCTGCACTACGAGATCCCGTGGCCCAACCGGGAGCTGGTGTCGGCCCGCCCGTTCCGCCGCCCGCCCGCCTACCACCTGCTGGAGCGAGCCGGCGCGCTGTTCGGGTCGAAGATGGGGTGGGAGCGGGCCAACGTCTTCGCCCCCCCGGGCGGGCCGCGGCGTCTCGACTACTCCTGGGGCAAGCCGAGCTGGCTGCCCTGGTCGAGCGAGGAGCAGCGCCGCACCCGCCGATCGGTGACGGTGTTCGACGAGACGTCGTTCGGCAAGCTGCTGGTCACCGGCCGGGACGCCGAGACCGTGCTGCAGCGGCTGTGCACCGCGGACGTGGCCGTTCCGGTCGGCCGGGCCGTCTACACCGGCATGCTCAACGACCGGGGGGGCTACGAGGCCGACGTCACGGTGACCCGGATGGCCCACGACCGCTACCTCCTGGTCACCAGCTCCGCCTCGGTGGTACGCGACCGGGAGTGGGTCGAGCGACACGTCGGTCGGGACGAGCACGCGGCCGTGGTGGACGTGTCGTCGGCCTACGCCGTCTACGGGGTCATGGGGCCGGCCTCCCGGGCCCTCCTCCAGCGCCTGACCCGTGCCGACCTCTCCGACGAGGCCTTTCCCTTTGCCACCAGCCGCCAGATCGACCTCGGGTACTCCACGGTGCGGGCCACCCGGATCACCTACGTGGGGGAGTTGGGCTGGGAGCTCTACGTCCCCTGCGAGTTCGCCGTGGGCGTCTACGAGGACCTGTTCGAGGCGGGATCGGACCTCCCCCTCTCCAACGCCGGGTACTACGCCATCAACTCGCTGCGTCTGGACAAGGCCTACCGGGCCTTCGGCTCGGACCTCACCCCCGACCACAACCCGGTCGAGGCCGGTCTCCGGTTCACCTGCAAGCTCCAGTCGGAGGTGGACTTCGTCGGACGCCGGGCCGTCGAGCAGGTCATCGCCGAGGGCCCCCGCCGCCGGCTGGTCTCCTTCCGGCTGGTCGATCCCGAGCCGATGATGTGGGGGGGCGAGCTCGTACTCCGGGACGGGGAGCCGGCCGGCCAGGTGACCTCGGCCGCCTGGTCGGACACCCTCGGGACCTGTGTCGGGCTGGCCTACGTCTGGCGGCGGGACCGGGACGCCGTCACCGCCGGGCACCTCACCACCGGAACCTACGAGATCAACGTGGGCGGCCGGCTCCATGCCGCCACCGTCGGGCTCCGGGCGCCCTTCGATCCGTCCAACCAGCGGGTCAGGTCGTGACCGACGCCGGGCCGCCGCCGCCCGAGCCGCCGCCCCCCCGGGCCACCCGACTGGCCCGGGCCCGGGCCCGCTTCGCCCAGGCGCTGCGGACGCTGCTCCGACCCGAGGGGCTGCCCGAGGAGGCCGCCGCCGAGCTGGAGGCCACCTTCGGCGCCGTCGGGCGCGAGGCGTTCTCGGGCGGTCCGGGCCGGCTCCGTCGACTCCGGGCGGAGGTGGCTGCCGCCCCGCCCCGACTGCTCGACTGGATGTCGGGACAGGTACTCGAGCATCCCGCCGCCCTCTACGACCGTCAGGGGGGGGAGCT
>DATCBL010000020.1:0-2070 GCA_036511875.1 Acidimicrobiales bacterium | reverse complement strand
CCGACCCGCCCAGCCCGCCCCGGGCCCGCGAGGCGGCGATGCGGGCCTCGTCCCAGCCGAGCAGGTCGGCGAGCACCTGGTCGGTGTGCTGGCCGACGGTCGGGGCGTGGAACGGCGCCGGCAGCTCCTCGCCCACGAACTTGAGCGGGGTGCCCAGCTGCTCGGCCCCCAGCTGCTCGATCGGGTACCACCGGAAGCGGTCCTGGAACTGGGGGTCGTCGGCGATGGTCTTCGGGGAGTTGACCGGGGCCACCGGGAAGTTGGCGGTGGTCCCGAAGGCCAGCCACTCCTCGGCGGTGCGGGTGCGGAAGACGTCCCGGAGCTCGGCCCGCAGCTCCAGGTTGCCCCGGGCGTGGTCGGCGTAGCGGGACCCGGGCCACTTCTCGAACAGGTCCGGGCGTCCGACGGCGTCGCAGAAGTTCTTCCAGAAGGCCTGCTCCGAGGCCATGAACAGCACATACCGCCCGTCCTTGGCCTCGTAGACCTGGTAGCGGACCCCCTCGATCATGCCGGCGGTGCCCGGCTCGCGACGCTCGTAGTCGTCGGCCTTGTTGCCGGTGACCTCGGACTCGGGGCGGTCGTAGGCCTTCCAGGTCTCGCTCCGGTACCAGTCCATGGCAGCTGCTGCGTCGGACTGGGCGATCTCCAGGAACGAGCCCTCGCCCGTGGTCCTGGCCCGCAGCACCGCGGCCAGGATGCCCAGCGCCCCGAAGAGCGGGCCGGCGTGGATGCCCATGGAGGCGTGCTCGGGGAGGTAGGCGAAGCCGTCCTCGTTCACCTGAGGGGTGACGATGCCGGCCCAGGTGTCGAAGGCCACGCCGTGGGCCGGCAGGTCCCGGTAGGGCCCGGTCATGCCGTAGCCGGAGATGGTGCAGAAGACCAGCTCGGGGTGGAGCCTCTTCAGGTCCTGGTAGCCCACCCCGCGTCGGGCCAGGCCGCCGGGCCGCATGGCCTCCACCACCACGTCGGCGGTGGCGGCCAGCTCCTTGAAGGTGGCCACGTCCTCGTCGTTGCGGAGGTCCATGACGATGCTGCGCTTGCCCCGGTTGATGTGCAGGTGCATCAGCGAGACCCCGTCGACGATGGGCCAGGTCATCTCGCGGATGTAGTCGCCGGCGGGAGGCTCGACCTTGATCACCTCCGCACCCAGGTCGACCAGGGGCATGGTGATGGCGGCCGGCCCGAGGGCCGAGCACTCGATGATCCGGATTCCGTGCAGGGGGGCGGGAGGCGGCATGGGAACGGAGTGTAATTGACGCCCCGTCAGATCGATCGGGTCACCCGCCCCGGAGGGAGGTGGCGTCGAAGCCGACGGCCGGGTCGTCCAGGGGGAGGATCATGCGGGCCCCCACGTGGCGGTGCTCGCCGGCCCGCAGGCGCACCACCGTGCCGTAGGCGGTGAAGGCCACGGCGTGGTGGGCGAAGGCCATCGGGCCCTCGGTGACCTTGACCTCGACGACGCCGGTGCCCTCCATGCCCAGGGCCGAGGTCTGCATGCGCTCCATGGCCGACTCGCGGGCGGCGTACATGGCCTCGGTGAAGTTGGTCAGCTCCACGTTCTGGCCCTTCTGCTTCACCGCCGTGCCCATCGAGCGGCGCGGGGCGTAGACGAAGCTGGCCCCGGCGGCCAGGCCCAGGGGCTCCCACCCGGCGTTGTGGAGCAGGGCGAAGTCCCGTCCCGACAGGTCGGAGACGAAGACCGGGTCGGGGGACAGGCCGTTCCAGTCGACGGGGCGGACCGCCGTGCCCACCAGGGCCACGTCGATGTGGTGGCGGTGCACCCCCCACTCCACGTGGACCCCGACCACGCCCTGGGCGCCGGCCTTGGTGCACTCGGCGTGGATGCGCTCGGTGGCGTGGGCGAAGGACCGGGCGTAGGCCGCCGAGGCGTACTCGATCTCGCCCTGGCCCCAGTTCCACACGTACGTCGGGACCGAGTGGATGGAGACCCCACTGACCAGCTCGATGGGCTCCCAGCCGATGGAGTGCAGGACCAGCTCCTCATCGATGGACAGGTCGGACATCATCCGGGTGGCCTTGGCCGCCCCCTTCTTGGCCGGGGCCGACCGG
>DATCBL010000019.1:0-2239 GCA_036511875.1 Acidimicrobiales bacterium | reverse complement strand
CGGAGGTGCCCCCGCCCGACGAGTGCCCGCCCCGCCGCCTCCCTGACTTCACCACCACCTCGATCTTCGACCGCATCGACGTGCGCCTGGCCCGGGGACGGTCGTTCGAGGAGCTCAGCGGCCCGACGCCCGTCCCCGGTGACCCCACCAGCGCCCTGTGGGCCCGGGTCCCCGGCCACCTGGAGCCCTCGGCGGCCACCCTGGCCATCATCGGCGACTACGTGACCGGCGCGGTGTCCCAGGCGCTGGGCCGCCGGGTGATGTCCCGGAGCCTCGACAACACCATCCGAGTCGTCCGCCTCGAGCCGACCGAGTGGGTCCTGTGCGACATCCGCATCCAGGCCCTGGTGGGCGGGTACGGGCAGGGGGTGGCCTACCTGTGGTCGGAGCGGGGCTCCCTGCTGGCCACGGCCAGCCAGTCGATGAGCGTGCGACTCTGGGACTAGACCCGGGCCCTCCGTCCTAAGGTCTCGGGGGACGCGCCCGCTGCGGGTGCCCGACCCGACGGGGAGAACCGATGAAGATCAGCACGTTCCTCAGTTACTCGGGCGGCTTCCGCCAAGCCGCCGCCCAGGTGGTCGAGTTCGAGCAGGCCGGGCTGGACCTGGTGTGGGTGGCCGAGGCCTACGGCCTGGACGGGCCGAGCCTGATGGGGTACCTGGCCGCCCTCACCGAGCGGGTGGAGATCGGCTCGGCCATCCTCCCCATCTTCACCCGGACCCCCACCCTGCTGGCCATGACCGCCGCCGGGGTCGACACCCTGTCGGACGGTCGCTGCCACCTGGGACTGGGATCGTCCGGCCCCCAGGTCATCGAGGGCTGGCACGGGGTCCCGTTCGACGCCCCCATCGGCCGGACCCGCGAGATCATCGAGGTCTGCCGCCAGGTCTGGGCCCGGGAGGCCCCGCTGGTCCACCAGGGGACCTACTACTCCATGCCGCTGCCCGAGTCGGAGGGCACCGGGCTGGGCAAGGCGCTCAAGATCATCGCCCATCCCGTCCGACCCTCCATTCCCATCTGGGTGGCCGCCCTGGGCGAGAAGAACGTGGCCATGACCGCCGAGGTGGCCGACGGCTGGATCCCGATGATGTTCATGCCCGAGAAGGCCCGGGACATCTGGGGGCCCTCGCTCGACGCCGGCGCGGCCAAACGGGACCCGGCCCTCGGGCCGCTCCAGATCACCACCGGCGGGCTGCTGGCCATCGGCGAGGGGGACGAGGTCACCGCCCTCCGGGACCTGGCCCGTCCCGGCGTGGCCCTCTACGTCGGGGGCATGGGGGCCAAGGGGAAGAACTTCTACAACGACGTGGTCCGCCGGTACGGGTTCGAGAAGGAGGCCGAGCAGATCCAGGAGCTCTACCTCGGAGGGAAGAAGGCCGAGGCGGCCGCGCTGGTCCCCGACGAGCTGCTCGAGGCCACCTCGCTGTGCGGCCCCGAGAGCTACGTGGCCGAGCGCATCGCCGCCTACGGCGAGGCCGGCGTCACCGATCTTCAGGTCACCCCGTTGCCGGTGGGCGATCAGCGGCCGGTGGAGCTCATCGCCAAGGTCAAGGAGCTGGCCGGCTGAGCGGAGCCGGGTCGGCCCTGGCGGGGTGAGCGGCGCCGGCCAGCTCAGCAGTCGATCACCGCGCCCTCGACGGCCACCACCACCGACGGGTCGGCGTGGCCCCGGTACCGTTCGGCCACCGCGTCGAGCAGGTCGTCGGTCCGCCGGGGGCTGTGGTGGGACAGCACCACGGTAGAGGCGCCGGCCTTGGCCCCGAGGGCCACGGCGTACTCCATGGCGGCATGGCCGTAGGACGCGGCCCCGGGGAGCTGGTCGGCGGTGAGCTGGGCGTCGTGGACCAGGACGTCGACGTCGCGGACCAGGTCGACCACGGCCGAGGGGAAGTCGCCCCACCCGTCGGGGCCGGGGCCGTAGGCGGTGGGGCAGTGGTCGGGCAGGTAGGCCAAGGTGGAGTCGCCGTCGGAGACCCGGTAGCCGAACGTCGTCCCCCCCTTGTGGGCCACCTCGGCCGCGGTGACCGAGAACCCCTCCATCCGGTGGGTCCCGGGCTCCAAGGAGGTGAAGGTCCAGGCGCCCAGCAGGCCCTCGGGACCGATGGGGAAGTTGGGCGGGGACATCATCCGGGCCAGGGTGGCCGCGGCCCCGGTCCCGTCCGGCTGGGCTGGGAGGTAGAGGTCGGAGCGGGCGTCCCGGCGGTCGATCGCGGCGCAGAAGGGCAGGCCCTCGACGTGG
>DATCBL010000018.1:0-3355 GCA_036511875.1 Acidimicrobiales bacterium | reverse complement strand
GACGCCCCGGTGTCGGTGGCCGCTTCGACCGACGTGGCCGCCTCGGTCGAAGCACCGGTCGACCAACCGCTCGACGACTCGCCGTCGGACTGACCGTCGTGCCGACGCGGCCGGGGCCGGTCCGGTGGGGCCCGGGGACATGGCCCGGTTCCTGAGCCCCTCGTGGGTCGAGGAGCTCAACGCCGCGCTGGAGGGCGCCGTGCTGCCCGATCCGGCCCCCGACGCCGGCCTGGCCATGGTCGACGGGAAGGTGACGGTGGTTCAGGAGGTCCACGGGACGCCCGACGGAGACGTCCGACTGGTCATGCGGATCGAGGCGGGCACCATCCGGCTGCACCTGGCCGGCCGGCCCGCTCGGACCGGCGAGGGCCCGGCAGCCGATGCCGGCGACGCCCCCAACGTGACCATCGCCCTCTCCTACGAGGACGCCGCCGCCCTGTCCAAGGGCGAGCTCACTCCGGCCGAGGCGCTCAACGCCGGGCGGATCCGGGTCCGGGGGGACCTGTCGGCCCTGGCCGCCGGCCAACAGCTGCTCAGCGCGGCCCGGGCCGCTGCGGGAGACCTCCCGCCCACGACCTATTGAGCCGGGTGGGCGCGGGGTGCTTCGCGGCTACCGTGCCGGGGGCGGTGCCGGCGCCGGCCGAGCCGACCGTTCCCGAACGACCGACTAAGGGGAAGACGATGGAGGTACTGACCAGCCGGACCATCATCCACCCCGGGGACCTCGACCGGGCCCTGGCCTTCTACCGCCACGACCTGGGACTGGCCGTGGCGCGGGAGTTCGGCGACGGGGCCCATCGAGGGGTGGTCTTCTTCGCCGGCGGGGGCCTCATCGAGGTGACGGGGGGAGGCTCGGCCCCGGGCGATGCCGGGCCAGGCCGCCCGGCGGTGGTGCTGTGGCTGCAGGTGCGGGATCTCGACGCCTCCCTCGTCGAACTGGCTGGCCGCGGGGTGCCGGTGATCCGGCCCGCGGCCCTCGAGCCGTGGGGCCTCATCGAGGCCTGGATCGAGGACCCCGACGGGCTCCGCATCCACCTGGTGCAGGTGCCCGACGACCATCCGTTGCGGCGGGACCTCCGGGGGCCCTCCGATCGGGGCCGGTCGTGACCACCCCGGAGCCCCCGTACCGGGTGGTCGGCATCGACCACGTGCAACTGGCCATGCCCGCCGGCCCGGAAGCCGAGGACCGGGCCCAGGCGTTCTTCGAGGCCCTGCTGGGTCTCCCCCGGGTGCCCAAGCCCCCCGAGCTGGCCGTCCGGGGGGGCTGCTGGTTCGAGCTCGGTTCGACCAAGGTGCACCTGGGGGTGGAGGAGGACTTCCGCCCGGCCCGCAAGGCCCATCCGGCCCTGGCCGTCTCCGGCCTCGCGGCCCTCTGTCGGCGGTTGGACGCCTCGGGACACCCCACGCTCCGGACCGAGGACGTGCCCGGGAAGCCCCAGTGGTACGTGGACGATCCCTTCGGGAACCGGATCGAGCTGCTGCCGGCCTAGGCCGCAAGGGGCTCAAGCGGTGGCGCACCCGGGCCGATGGAACGGGGCGGCCCGGCCGGGAGCCGAAAGGAGACATCGAGTGCCGAAGGCACCGGGAGGTCGAAGACAGCGGGCACGACCTGGGACCGTGGGACGCGCCGGCCGGAGAGGATCGGTGGGCCGTGGCCGGGGATGAGCGACGGGCCAACGAGGGGGTGGTGCTGGCGGTGTGGCTGGCCGAGGACCGGCGCACAGTCGAGGTGGCCGACGGGGAGCTGGTCGGCCTGGGGTTCGCGCCCTACCTCGACGAGGCCCGCACCATCCCGCTGGTCGAGGACGGTCGGTCCCCGGTGCTGCCCGGGGTGTTCTGCACCCGGGTGGACGGCGTCCCCTTCCACGACGATGTGGTGCAACTCCCCCACTTCTCGGCCGGACGCCGGGTCGAGATCAGGGCCGAGCCGGCCAACGCCCACGACCGGCACCCTCTGGCCGTCTACGGCGGCGGTCTCCGGGTCGGTTACGTCCCGGCCCCGGTGGCCAGCTCGTTGGCCCCCCCGGGCACTCGGGTGGGCCGGGGCATCGTCGTGATGGAGTGGTCGAGCAACGGGGTGCGCCAGGGGATCACGGTACTCGGCTCGATGCAGGTCACCCTGCGGATCTCCCCCGAGGTGTGACGGCCCGGCGGCCCCCGGTCTGCCCGTTCTGCCCGGCCGGCCGTAACCGACCCGACCGGGCGGGGTCGGCTCAGCCGTGCTGCCAGAAGCGACTCTGCAAGGTGCGGATCCCGGGAAGGGCCACGGCGTCGAGTCGGGCGAGGTCCTCCTCGTCGACGGTCCAGCCGAGCGCCCCGGCGTTCTCGTCGGCCTGTTGACGGTTCTTGGCGCCGGGGATGGGGACCGCGCCCTTGGCCATCACCCAGTTCAGCGCCACCTGGCTGGGCAGCTTCCCCCCGTGCTTCTCGCCCACCCGACGGAGTTCGGCGACGACGCGGTCGACGACTTCCATCGGGTGGTTGGAGAACGTCCGCTTTCCCGGCGGCGGGTGGGAGACGGAGTACTTGCCGGTGAGGCGGCCCTGGCCGATGGGCGAGTAGGCCATCGGCAGCACCCCCAGGTCGCCACAGGCGGCCAGGAGCCCGCTCGTCTCGGGCGCCCGGCGCAGCAGCGAGAACTCGATCTGGTTGGTGGCCAATCGCATGCCCCGGCGGCCCAGGGCCTCGGCCATGGCCCGGGTCTCCTTCACCGAGTAGTTGGAGACCCCCACCGCGCCCACCAGGCCAGCCTGGTGGGCGTCGGCCAGGGCGTCGGCCAGGGCGGCGTGCGACCGCAGGCTGACGGGGCCGTGGATCTGGTAGAGGCCGACCGACGGCAGGCCGAGCCGGCCCAACGATGACCTGAGGGCCGACATCAGCGCGCCGCGGACGTGCACCTTCCACGGCGAGGGCATGAACTTGGTGGCCACCACCACCGAGGCGGCCCGGCCGGGGTCGGCGGCCAACAGGGCCCCGATGATCCGCTCGCTCTCCCCGCCGCCGTAGATCTCGGCCGTGTCGAACAGGGTCACCCCGGCGTCGATGGAGGCGTCCCAGGCGTCGCGTATGGAGTCGCGGGTGAGGGCGGAGTCGTAGCCCCCCATCCCCCAGGTCGAGCGGTCGCCCCACGCCCAGGTGCCCACTCCGATCGGCGGGACGGAGACGTCGGAGCCTGCCAGGTCGTAGTGGTCGGGGATCATGACTGCACGGTACCTGACCCGTGCCCGGTGCCGGCGGGGCCAGGACCGACCGGCTCCGGGCCGGGTCCCGAGGTTGTGCTGATCGGGCTGGAGGGGACAACATGACCGGCATGCCCGAGCTGACCATCGACGACGTCACCCTGGCCTACGACCTG
>DATCBL010000017.1:0-5451 GCA_036511875.1 Acidimicrobiales bacterium | reverse complement strand
CGACGTGCTCGCCGCCATCGCCACCGACTGACGGCATCGCCGACGGAGAGGAGCTGCTGCTCTTCGATCGGCGATGGTTCCGCCCCCGGGTCAGGCCGACTTCGGGAGGCCCTCCAACTCGGCGACGGCGTCGGCCGTGGGCGCGGTCAGCATGCCGGCCAGGCGGTCCAGCACCGCGTGGACGGCCCGGACGTACCGGTCTCCGGAGACCCAGAAGGGGAGGTGGCGCGGGGGCCGGATCCCGATCTCCACTGCCTGGCCCGACCACCTGGTCATCTCGACGGCCACGGTGAGCGGAGTGCGCAGCCGCCCGAAGCGGAGCGTGGCGGTGCGGGACTCGTCGGGGAAGCCCAGCCCGCCCTCCTCGACCCGGGGGACCTCCGAGATGGTCAGCTGGGCATCGGGCACCTCCACCTCGAGGGGGAAGTGGACGCCGTCCCAGGCGCGGTCGGTGCACCCGATCACCCGGGAGGCGTAGATGGTGGTCGGAGTGGCGCTCTCGTCGTACATGGTGCTCTCGCTCCTTCTCCGGCCCGCTCAACCGGGGCTGGTTCGCCGTGCCCCCAGTGTCCCTGGTCTGCCCTTTATCTGTCAAACAGTTGAGACAGATCTCTACGATCCCTTTTAGCGATAGGAACGGCCGACCCGGCCGGTGGGCCCCTCGGGCCCGGGGGCCTTCCGCCCGCGTCCGCGTTCCACCGGTGTGGAAGAGTGCAGCCATGGCCCGGATCGTGATGGTGCACGGAGCTGGAAACGACCTCTGGGGCCCGGCCTCCATCAAGTCCCGGTGGTTCCCGGCCCTGGCCGACGGCCTGGCCTGGCACGGGGTGGCGGTCGAGGAGGGCGACGTCTCGGTGGCCTTCTACGGGGACCTGTTCCGCCCGGATCCGGAGGACGGCTACGAGCCCCGGGTGGACCGGGCGGCGGCCGTGGCCACGGTGGAGGAGCTGGTCCAACGGCTCGACCCCCACGTCGACCTGGCCGAGCTGACCAAGATGCTCACCGAGAACCATGTCGACCGCCTGCTGGCCCAGGCCGCCGCCTACCTCCAGCAGCCGGCCCTCCGCAGCGCGGCCCGGGCCCGGGTGGAGGCGGCCGTCGGCCCGGACACCCGGATCGTGATCGCCCACTCCCTCGGCACCCTGGTCTCCTACGAGGCCCTCTGCGCCCATCCCGAGTGGCCGGTCACCGACTACGTGACCATCGGGTGCCCCCTGGCCGGGGACATCATCCGCCACCAGCTCGACCCGTGCCCGACCGAGGGGGTCAGCCCCTGGCCCGGCCCGGTGGCGCGGTGGACCAACATCGTCGACCCCGACGACCCGGCGGCCCGGACCACGCCGTGCGGGCGGTTCGGGGGGCCGGTCACCGAGTACAAGGTGGACAACGGCCACCGGGTCCACGACCCCGAGCCCTATCTCAACAACCGATGGACCGGTGAGGCCGTCGCCACCGGGCTGGCCGCCGGCTGAACGGGCGGGGGGCACTCTCGGTGGTCGGTGACCGACGGCGCCCTCCCCACCGAGGCTCCACGCCCACCGCGGACGGTTCGGGCGGACAGGGGAGAGGAGACCACCGTGCTCTTCGTCGACCGTGACCAGGCCGGGAGGCTGCTCGGTGCTCGGCTGACCCAGGTCCCGGTCGACGATCCGGTGGTGCTGGCCCTCCCCCGGGGCGGCGTCCCCGTGGGCTACCGGGTGGCGCGGGCCCTCCACGCCCCGCTGGACATCGTCGTGGTGCGCAAGCTCGGGGTGCCGCGCCAGCCCGAGCTGGCCATGGGGGCCATCGGCGAGGACGGGGTCCGGGTCATGGACGACGAGGTGGTCTCGGCCACCGGCGTCCGCCGGGCCGAGGTCCGGGCCGTCGAGGATCGGGAGCGGGCCGAGTTGGAGCGGCACGTGGCCTCGTACCGGGCCACCGGCCCGAGGATCCCCCTGCCGGGCCGGACGGCGGTGGTGGTGGACGACGGGATGGCCACCGGCGCCACCGCCCGGGCGGCGTGCCTGGTGGCCCGGGCCCAGGGTGCCACCCGGGTGATGATGGCGGCACCGGTCGCCTCGCGGCAGTCGGTGGCCCTGCTCGGCCGGGTGGCCGACGAGGTGATCGCCCTCGAGGAGCCCGAGCCCTTCTACGCCGTGGGCCAGTGGTACCTCGACTTCCAGCAGACCTCGGACGAACAGGTGCTCAGGTTGTTGGGCGCCTTTCGCAGCCCCGGGGGCCGGGACGAGCCGGGATGAGCGGGTCGCCGCCCCGTGTCGACCGGTGCCCGGGGCCCTCCGGTCCGACCGCCGGTCAGGCGGAGGGCTCGAACCGCTCGAGGTAGGCGGCGAACTCCGACCGCACCGAGTCGGCGTCCAGTCCGAACTCCGCGAGGTCGAAGGTGTGCACCCCGAGCGATCGGGGGCGGTGCCCTCCCGCCCACTCCTCGACCCCCGCCCGGCCCTCCCCGAACTCGAGGCCGAGCCGGTGGTAGGCGGCGGCGACGGCCCCCACCGGGTCGGTCTGCAGGTCGTCGAAGGGCACGTCGGCGAACCGCTCCTCGCCGACGCGGTCCCGGAACTCCAGGGCCCGCCGGACGGCCTCGGACCACAGGGCCAGCTGGTCCCGGCCCAGCTCCTCGGCGTCGTCACGATCGCTGACCCAGCTGCGCGTGTAGGAGATGAGGCTGCACACCGAGCCCAGCACCGCGGCCGGGTCGCGGTGGGTCCAGAGGAACAGTGCCCCGGGGTAGGCGGCGCTGAGCGCGTCCAGGGCCAGCATGTGGACGGGGGTCTTCAGGTGCCAGAGCCGGGGCGGGCAGTGCCATTGGAGGAGCTGCAGCACCTGTCGGTGGTAGGCGTAGGCCCCGGTCATGTCGCAGTCGATGACCCAGTCGGCGTAGCTCGGGACCCGGGCCATCCCGTCGAAGTGCTCGGCCCGGAACTCCATGCCCAGCAGGTCCTGGCACTCGGTGGGGCCGGTGGCCGACTGGAAGTGCAGCGTCCGCATCCGGGGGAAGGCCTCGTACATGGCCTCGAGCCCCTGGCCGGCCGCGGTGATGCGCGGGTCGCTCAGCTCGGTGGCCGACTCCGGCGGCGGTACCGAGTCCGACGACTCCCACAGCCGGAGCGACCGGATCTGGGGGTCGGCGGCCAGCAGGTTGCTGAGGGCGGTGGTGCCGGTCCGGGGGAGGCCGATGATGAAGATCGGGCCGTCGACCCTCTCGTCGCCGATCTCGGGATGGTCGGCCAGGACCTGCACGATCCGGAGCCGGTTGCTGAGCAGCATCCCGAGACGCAGGCCGAGGATCTGCTCGCCCCCCTTGGTGAGCGAGGCCTCGCCGTTGAGCGAGTCGATCAACCGATCCAGTCCCTCGCGCCAACTCGAGCCCCCGAAGTCGGTGAGCCCGGTCCGGTCGCGGGCCGCACCGACCAGGGACCCGGCATCGAGCATCAGACGAAGTCCGATCCGCCGTCGACGTTGACGTCGGCCCCGGTCACGTACCCGTTGGTCCGGGACGCCAGGTAGGCGGTGAGGGACGCCACCTCCTCGGGGAGGCCGGCCCGGCCCAGGTCGGCGGGCTGGTGGAAGTTCTGGTCGATCCAGCGCATCACGTCGTAGGGGTCGGTGGCATCGAGGCCCTCGCGCTGGAAGACGTCGCGGAGGCCCTCGCTGAAGCTGGCCGTCACGATCGACCCCGGACTCACAGTGTTGACCAGGATCCCCTCGGGGGCCAGCGACTTGGACAGGTTCTTCGAGAAGCTGGTCAGGGCGGCCTTGGACGCCGTGTAGGCCACCAGCATGGGACTCTGGCGCTGGGTGGAGTGGGCCGACACGTTGACGATGCGGGCCCACTCGGCCCGGCGCAACAGGGGCAGCGCGGCCCGCACGCAGCGGACCGCGGCCATCACCCCGAGGTCGAAGGCGGTGTCCCAGGCGGAGTCGTCGAGGTTCTCGAACCGGCCGGCTCCCGGCCCGAGGGCGTTGACCAGCACGTGGCACGAGCCCCACCGGCGACCCAGCTCGGCGAAGGCCCCCTCCACCTGGCCCCGGTCGGTGGCATCCACGCTGAGCCCGGTCGACCGCTCGCTGCCCGACGCCCGCAGCGCCGCCACCGTCTCGTCGATGGCCCCCTGGCCCCGGGCCAGCACCGCCACCTCGGCCCCCTCGGCGGCCAGCCGTTCGGCGATGGCCCGGCCCATCCCCTTCGACCCCCCGGTGACCACCGCGTGCGCGCCCTCCAGTCCCAGGTCCATGGTCGCCTCCTCAGCGCAGGAATCGTCGTTGCACGGCGGCCCGGCGTTCGTCCAGCGTCGCCCGCCGCTGGGCGCCGTCCACCCGGGCGGTGCCGGCGGGAAGGTGGCGGTCCACGTCGGCCCTGGGCACGGTGCGGGTCCCGGGCACCGGCGCGTGGTCGGCCCGCAGCCACCGGAAGATCATGGCCCCGTGATGGTTGCCCCCGGTGTCCAGCCAGTTGGCCACCCCGGGGTCGGTGTGGGACACCACGGCCCGGAACACGCCGTCCTCGTCGAGCACCGCCTGGTGCCCGTTGAGGCTGGACTGGCGGTTGGCGTAGTCGACGGTCTCCCACCAGAAGTTGCCCATGGAGACGCTCCAGTAGAGGGCGGGGGGCGGGGTCACCTCGATGATCAGGGCCTCCTCGTCCCCCAGGCTCCACGATCCCCAGGTGCTCACGTTCTCGGCCGCCGCGCCCATGGTGGTGAGGGCGGCAGGTTCGCGGAAGCAGTTCACGCCCTGGGCCCGCCCGGCCTCCTCCACCCCCAGCCAAAACTCAGTGCTGGCCTCGAGGAAGGTGCCGAGGGCCTCGATCTGCCGTCCCGTGCCGGCCGCCGACACCGCCGACGGACCCGCCGGCATCGGGATCTCCGGTCGCTCGGTGCACTCGATGGACAGGTCGGCCGCCCGCTCTCCGGTCCAGTCGTAGAAGAACTGGCGGACCACCAGCGAGGAGCTGTCGGGGTTGAGGGGCATCCAGTTGCCCGGGTGCTCGGTGGCCGACAGCACCAGCTCGAACCGGCCCTCGTCGTCCAGGTCCAGATCGTCGGCCACCACGTTGCCGGTGTTCTCCATCCCCCCCATGATCTGGAACCCCAGGTAGCGCACGGAGTTGCGGCGGCCCCGCACCACGTAGGTGGCGTCCCCCCGAAGGCCGGCCCCGGTGTAGGCGGCGTCCGGGCAGTCCATGCCCCACTTGAGGACGTTGTCCACATTGGCCGGGGCGAAGTGGGGCCGATAGGGATCACTCCCCCGGAGCGCCTCGTCGATGCCCAGGGCCAAGAGCACCAGCAGGTGCCGGTAGCCCGAGGTTCGGTCCGGCTCGTCGGCGGGGGACCGGTCGGACTGCAGCACCTCGCCAGTGCGGGCCAGGGAGGCCAGCAGCCGCTCCCACGAGCGGCCGGACATCAGCTCCCCGGGGTCGTCGGCCCCGTCCCGGTAGGCCGATCGCACCGA
>DATCBL010000016.1:0-5881 GCA_036511875.1 Acidimicrobiales bacterium | reverse complement strand
AACCGGCCGGCCGGCTGGCGACGGGCGCGTGGTGGTCACCGCCCCGCCTGCTCCGATGGGCCCGGTCGGCCCGGGCCGAGGGGAGCCGTCCGGTGGGGCGGTTCCGTCCCGCACCCGCCCGGTGACCCCAGCCCGTCCGCGCATCGTGCTCAACGCCCTGCCCCTGGACGCCCGGGGCGGGGGAGTCAGCACCTACATCCACGAGCTGCTCGACGCCCTGGTGGGCGAGGTGGACGCCGAGCTGATCGCCGCCGTCCGGCCCGGCGGGCGCTCCGAGCTCCCCGACGGGGTGACGGCGCGGGTGGCCCGGGAGTCCCGAGGAGTGGCCCGGGCCCTGACCGGCGCCTTCGGGTTCGGACCGGCCGACCTGTTCCACGGGCTCGACGTCGACCTGCCGCTCCGGGGGTCCGCCCCCACCGTCTCGACCGTCCACGACCTGGCCATCTTCGACGCCCCCTGGGCCTTCCCCCGGTCCCGGGTGGCCGGCGAGCGGGTGCTGGTCCGCCACGCCCTCCGCCGGGCCGACGTGATCGTGGCCGTCTCGGCGTTCACCGCCGAACGGGTGAGCGCCCTGGTGGGTCGGACTGCCGTCGTGGTGCACTCGGCTCCGGGGCGGGACATGGTCCCCGCCTCGGCCGAGGCGGTGGACCGGGCCCGGTCGTTCTACCGGCTGCCGGAGCGGTTCGTCCTCCACGTGGGCAACATCGAGCCCCGCAAGGACCTGGCCACCCTGGCCGAGGCCTGTCGGCGGGCCGGGGTCCCCCTGGTGCTGACCGGTCATGGCCTGTGGGGCCATCGGGCTCCGGAGGGGGTGCTGGAGATCGGACACGTCCCGGCCTCGGACCTCCCCCCGCTCTACGGTGCCGCCACCCTGGTCGGCTACGCCTCGCGCTACGAGGGGTTCGGGCTCCCCCCGGTGGAGGCCATGGCCTGCGGGGCGGCGGTGGTCTCGACCCCGGTGCCGTCCGTGGTCGAAGTGGTCGGCGACGGGGTGGCCACCTTCCGTCCCGGTGACGTGGAGGGCCTGACCGTGACCGTGGCTGACCTGCTGGCCGACGACTCCCGCCGGAGCGAGCTGGCCCGGAGGGGAGCCCAACGGGTGAAGGCCCTGAGCTGGGAGATCACCGCCCGGGGCACCGCCGAGGCCTACCGGTCGTTGGGCCTGGCCGTCTGAGCCCGCTCGGGTCGTAACGCCCGGACTTCAGGTCGGGACCGGTGGTGCCGATACCTGGTCGTGCGGTCGGGTCGGAACGTCGGGCGACGGAGGGCGGGAGGGCCGCGTCCCGACGGACCGGTCACCGCCTTCAGCCTCTTGGCCTGCCCCGACCGGCCGAGCCCCCCGCAGCGGGAGCTCCCCGTCCCGGCCGGCCTGCTTTCCGACCTCCACGATCCTCGTCTCATCATCACCGCCGAGTACGTGGGCCCGGACCGGCGGTTGGTGGACCGACGGGAGTGGCGATCGCTCGAGCGGGAGCGGAGCCGGTACCGGGCCTGGCCACCGGCCCGGACCTTGCCGGAGGGCGGCGTCGGGACGCCCCGGGTCAAGGGCGCCATCTCGTTCCGGCTCCGCCACCTGGTCGCCGCGGTGCTGCTCACGGCGGTGACCGTGGTGCCCCTGACCGTGCTGGTCTCCCATCGGGCCGCCCCGACCGTTCCGCCGGCCTCGCCCACCCACCTGGCCCCGCACCCGGCCTCGGGCACCCCGTTCCGCCCCTGACGTGGCCCCGACCGCCTGAGCCACTCTCGCGGCCCGGTCGGCCCGGTGCGGTAGCCGGGCCGAGTCACCACCCAGGCAGCGGGGTTGCCGGCTTCAGGTCCGTCCGAAAACTGCCGATCAACTGACATGGCGTCGACCGTCACCAGAGAGGACTCTGCGCCCGTACCAGGCACGGATGGGGCGCGCCCGGAGATCTTGACGCGCCCGCCGCACCCGGCGGAGGCGCCGGTCATCGAGGAGGCGCTGCCCTCCGAGCTCCTGGCCGACCTCAACGACGAATCCCTGGTCCTCTCGCCGGACTACATCGGCTCCGATCGACGCGCCGGGGATCTCTGGGGACGCCTGAAGCGGGCCACATTCTCGCAGCGCCGCTCCCTCCTCCGGCTCGAGGGCCTGGTGGCGGCGCTGGTGGTCATCGTGGTGGTGGCGTCGGTGGTCCTGGTGGGGTCCACGTCCCCGTCCCGCGGGACGGCCAACGCCGCCGACCGGGGCGCGGCCCGAGCCTCGGCCGCTCCACCGGCCACCACGCCGGTGACCGCACCGGCCACCACGGCACCGGTTCCGTCCACCACCACCCCGGTGACCACTCCGCCCGCCCCGGTGGTCGCCCCCACCACGCCCCCGGCCCCCCCGGCCACCATCCCTCCGGTGTCGACCGCCGCACTTACCCCGTCCCAACTGGGGGCCCAGGCACTGACCCTGGTCCGCTACCCGTGGCAGAGCATCCCGGGCTACTCCATCCAGTTCCAGCCCATCTCGGCCGCCCCGTCCCCGACCTTCTACGGCAACACCACCTTCACGTGGGGCCAGGCCGGTGGGACGTCGGTGCTCTACGTCTACCCCGGTGAGACCGTCGAGCGGCTGGCCGGCATCACGGCGTTCGAGATCGCCCACGAGGTCGACGCCGCCGCCGTGCAGCCCCAAGGGGGCGAGGGCCAGATCGAGAACATCCTCGGAATCCACCCGGCCAGCTGGGCCCCGAACTGCGACTGCGCCGAGCAGGGCTTCCTGTCGGGCTGGTACGCCGCGGCCTTCTCCAACTACTGGTCCCCCGGCGTCGGGGACTGGAGCCAGATCGCCCCGATGCCCACCGGTGCGACGCTGGCCGCCGTCCAGCCCTGGTTGAACCCGAGCCTCCCCTGAGACCCTGAGACCCTGAGACCCCCATGCACCCCGACCTCCCCACCGAGCTGTCTGCGCCCTCTGGGGTCGCGCCCCGCCCGGGCGCCGGGGCCGGCCGCGCCGGGGAGCGATCATGACCCGGGTCGCCCTGCTCCCGAGCGCCTATCCGCCGGCCCTGGGCGGCGTCGAGGAGCTGACCCGTCACCTGGCCCTGGCCCTGGTCGACGCGGGCGACGAGGTGGAGGTGTGGACCCTCCACGGGGATGACGCCGAGCCGGAGACCGTCGAGGTGCGCGACGACCTGGTCGTCCGGCGCTTCCCGATGCCCCTGCCCGCGGTCAAGTGGTCGTCCCTCTATCGGACTGCCACCATCGGCCCCCGCACCCTCTTCTCGCTGAGGAACGCCGTCGACGCCTTCCGTCCCGACGTCCTCCAGGTCGTCTGCTTCGGCCCCAACGGGGCCTACGCCACCGCCCTGGCCCGGCTCACCGGGCTTCCCCTGATCGTCTCGCTCCAGGGTGAGACGGTCATGGACGACACGGACATCTTCGAGACGTCGCGTGTCCTGCGGAGCGCCCTGCGCCGAGGCCTCCGGGCCGCGGCCGCCGTCACCGGGTGCTCGGCCTTCACCCTCGCCGACTCCGAGCGGCGCTTCGGCCTGGCCCCGGGACGCGGGGTCGTGGTCCCGAACGGGGTCGACCTGGACGAGCTCCACTCCGGCGCAGCCGACGAAGCCGACGAGGCCGGCGACACCGGTTCCACCGGATCCGATCGGCCCGACCTCCTCAACGGCGGCGAGCGGCCGTACGTGCTGGCCCTCGGGCGGGTGGTGGAGAAGAAGGGCTTCGACCTCCTGCTGGAGGCCTACGCCGGCGTGGACGAGTCGAGGCGGACCGCCGATCTGGTCATCGGGGGCACGGGCTCGGCCCTGGCGGACCTCCGGGCCCGGGCCGACGCGCTCGGCCTCGGGGATTCGGTGCGCTTCGTCGGGCGGCTCAGCCGAGACCAGGTGGCCCGGTACATGGCCGGCGCCGACCTCTTCGTCATGCCCAGCCGCCTCGAGCCGTTCGGCATCGTGATCCTCGAAGGGTGGCGCGCCGGGGTGGCGGTGGTGGCCACCGACCGGGGCGGGCCTCCGGAGTTCGTGCGCAACGGGGTGGACGGGGTCCTGGTCGATCCGTTCGACACCGCCTCGTTCTCCGAGGCTCTCACGGGACTGCTGACCGACGACACCCGGCGCCGGGCCCTGGCCGCGGCCGGTCGAGCCCGGGTGGCCGAGTTCGCCTGGCCGGTGGTCGTGGAGCGGTACCGGGAGCTGTACGCCTCGGTGACGGCACCCCCGGAGGCCGCGGGCCGGTCGGATCACGTGGTCAGCAGCCCCCATCAGGGAGAATCGGTGTCATGAGTGCCCTGTCCCCAGCGGTCCTCGACGCCACGGCCGACGAGCTCTCCTCCTCGTTGCGCCTGGCCCTCGGCGACCGGATCACCGAGGTGGCGGGTCCGGAGGGCCGGGAGCCCGCCGGTCGGGCCGGGTCCTTCCCGCCCCCGCTCCGGGTCGGGATCGACCTGGTGCCGGTGGCCGACGTGGCCGCTGCGGTGGAGCGGATGGGTCGCCGCTACCTCTACCGGGTCTTCACCCCCCACGAACGCGCCTGTGCCCGGATCGGCGCCGGGGCCCGCCCTTCGGCCCGGTCCCGGTACTCGGCTCAGGCCCTCGCCGCCCGGTTCGCAGCCAAGGAGGCCGCGGTGAAGGCGCTCCGTCCGCACGGGGTGCGACCCGAGTGGCGGAGCATCGAGGTGCGCCGGATGGACGGCGGCTGGTGTGAGCTTCGGCTCACCGGCCTGGCCGGCGACCTGGCCGCCGAGGCCGGCATCTCGGAGCTGTCGTTGAGCATCACCCACGAGCCCATGGTGGCCGCGGCGTGTGTCGTCGGAGTGAGCAGCGGTGACGTCCCGGCCCGAGGCCGGACGTCGCTCCCGGAGAGGAAAGGTCTGTAGCCATGGACGAAACCATTCGAGAGGTGCTGACCGAGCACGGCCGCCTGGCCGTCGATGCCGGCGCCATCGACGAGCAGGCCGATCTCTTCGCGGCCGGGATGACCTCCCACGCCAGCGTGAACGTGATGCTGGCCCTCGAGGACGCTTTCGACATCGAGTTCTCCGAGCGCATGCTTCGGAAGTCCACGTTCGAATCGATCGCCGCCATCCGGGCCGGCGTGACCGAGATGCAGGGCGGGTGAGCGGAACATGAGCAGCATTGTCGATGAGACCACCACGGTGGCCGACTCCGGGGTGGCCGACATGATGGCGCGCATCGCCGATCAAGTGGCCGCCCCGGCCGCCGACGAGGTGGACCTGCAGGGGAGGTTCCCGGCCGAGACCATCAGCGCCCTCCGGTCCGAGGGCCTCCTCTCCGCCCTGGTCCCGAGGTCGTTGGGCGGGATGGGGGCGTCCTACTCCGACGTGTCGCGGGGCCTGGTGGCCCTGGGCAAGGAGTGCGCGTCCAGTGCCATGGTGACGGCCATGCACCACATCCAGGTGGCCAGCCTGGTGCGGCACGGGCGGAACGACCTGTTGCGCAACTACCTGGTGGAACTGGTCGACCGTCAGTACCTCCTGGCCTCGGCCACCACCGAGGTGGGGACGGGCGGCGACGTCGGCAGCAGCGTGTGCGCCGTCGACGTGGGTGGCGGCACTTTCCGGCTCGAGAAGCAGGCGCCGGTCATCTCCTACGGCCGGTTCGCCGACGGCATCCTGGCCACGGCGCGCCGGTCCGCCGACAGCCCCGAGAACGACCAGGTGCTGGCCCTGTGCCGGCCCCCCGAACTCGAGCTGGAGCAGGTCGGGGAGTGGAACGCCCTCGGGTTCCGGGGTACCTGCAGCCCCGGGTTCGTCCTGCGGGCCAGCGGGGACGCCAGCGCCATCCTCGACGACACCTACGCCGACATCTCCAGCCAGACCATGCTGCCGGTGGCCCACCTGCTGTGGAGCTCGCTGTGGCTCGGGATCGCCACCTCGGCCACCGACAAAGCCCGCCGGTTC
>DATCBL010000015.1:0-13034 GCA_036511875.1 Acidimicrobiales bacterium | reverse complement strand
CTCGCCACTGCCATTCACCCGATGAGGTGGTCGGCTGGACAGTTCCCGCGTACTCGCCAAGTACCTTCTGCCCAGAGCCATAGACGTCGCACTTGAATGTCTGCCCTGCGCTCCAGGATGCCGGTGGATGGCACATAGCTCGTACGACTCCGGTCACCCCAAGCCCGGTGCTCCCGGTTCCAGCGACGGCCTGCTGCACCTGGACATCCAGGCTGGACGCCGAAGGCCCAGAGGACGGAGGCTGGGAAATCACTCCGCCCCACACTCCAGCTGAGGTAGCACCGATCAGAGCTATGGCGAGGACGACCATCGCTACCCTACGGACGGGGTGGTTCCTCTTGGGAACGTCCGAATCGAAGCGTTCGTCCGGCGTATGCCAGTTGCCGTCTGATCCGACCCACCAGCCCGGAGCGAACGGTTCGTCGGCCGTTTCGTTCAGTTCATCTTCGTGGCCGTTGGATGTCACCATCACCGACAGTAGCGGCCTCGGAATGGGTCCTCTTCCCAGAAGGTCAGCTGCAAGAGCCGGAGTCGGGGTGAGCCCAATCGACGTCATCATGGCGAAGATCACCGCCACCACGACGCTGCCGGCGACCACACGGCGCGCCCCTGAATGGCGGAAAGCGCTCGCTGAGCCGATGCCGGGCAGGGACATCGCCAGAGCCTGAACCGGGCCGGGACTAGCCCGGCTTTCGGCCCCACTGGCACCCGGTCAGGATTGCCCTGGAGCCGCTGAAACGGCCGGTGCTGAGGTCGGACTGGGGTGGTGGAAGAACGCGCCGATCCCCGGCAGGAAGGATCGGCGCACAGGGCCAGAGCAAGGGGACTCGACCTTGTTCGAGAGTCCTGACACTGCGGCATCGGCACATTCGGTCGAGACCTTTAGCGATTTCTGGAGAGCAGCCAAGTGACCCACGGGCTCGGGCTTAGGTCCGATGCAACACGGCTTGGGTCTGGATGACGAGAGCCACCGATCGGTCCTGGTCATCGAGCACGTCGGTGTGAACGACGATGGTGCGACTCCCGATGTGAATCTCTTGTACGAAACCTGATCGGACGCCCACGGAAGAAGTTTGTCTTCGACTCGATCGTGGACGTGGTCGCTCCCTCCGGCAGATTCAGGTGGGCACAGATAGCACCAACCGTGTCCGCCCGGGCCATAATCGCCCCGAAGGAGCTCGCTGAGTTGGTCAGGAGACAAGCTGGGCATCATGGCTCTTGCTTCCCGAATCATCGACATTTGAACTATTGGGCGGCTAGGCCAGCCATCGGATACAGCCCAATTGCGCAGGCAGACAAGTAGCTCGGGATGTTCAGCTATTCGAGTTCCTTCCAATGGGGCCGCCGGAAGAGTCGGGCGAATCTGGCACTCAGGGATGAACCTTCTTCGTAGGCCGCGTCGAGATGGAGAACCGGGGGACCGTCTGGTGCCGGTAATGCTGCCGCTTGCACGTCGGAAAGATCGCTGCGAACAGCCGACGTAGTGATCTCGGTGATTTGGTCTCGGTCAACAAAACGATGGCCATCCTTCGTGCCCACGACGATCCCGTCGAACTCGTCGAGCTCAGGTATCTGCAGAACGTGAACGACCTTCCCGAACTCGGAGCCCGATGAGCTAAGTACGGGAGTTCCAATGGCGAGGGCAAGATACGAAATCGGTTCTCCTGCTTCAACCACGACGATCTCCTCTGTGGCCGTCAACCCGAGTGCGAACACTCGCGACTGTACCCACCCGGCCTGCCGGGAACCGAAGCCGTCCCACCCCACCACCTCCGTTCGCTCAGACCTACGGGGTGGGACGTGGGCGCCACCTGAGGTAGACGCCACCCAACCCAGCGCCACCGGGATGACCAGCGCCACCGGGATGATGAGGGCGGCCGGTGTGCGGGTGGCGGGGGGCGCAGGGTCGGGCATCGCCTCGCCGGTGTGACCGCCGGCCCGCCGGGTCCGGGGGAGGGCCGGCCCCCCGGTACGATCATGATCCATGGCACGGGCCTACGACGTCATCGAAGTGGAGAAGCGGTGGCAGCGTCGCTGGGCCGAGGAGGGCACCTACGAGGTCGACGCCGACGATCCTCGGCCCCCCTGGTACGTGCTCACCATGTACCCCTACCCTTCGGGCCCGGCCCATATGGGCCACGTGCGCAACTACACGTTCGGTGACCTGCTGGTCCGGCACCGCACCATGTTGGGCTACGCGGTCCTGTCCCCGTTCGGATTCGACTCGTTTGGCCTGCCGGCCGAGAATGCCGCCATCAAGACGGGCAT
Source organism: Acidimicrobiales bacterium (assembly GCA_036511875.1). Lineage (GTDB taxonomy): Bacteria > Actinomycetota > Acidimicrobiia > Acidimicrobiales > RAAP-2 > Bog-756. The sequence continues at coordinate 10,766 of DATCBL010000015.1, read as the reverse complement.
CCATCCCCGCATCTTCACCGAGGCCCGAATCGCCGAACTGAAGGAGTCGATCACCTCGCTCGGCGCCGTCTACGACTGGCGACGGGAGATCCGCAGCCACGACCCCGAGTACATCAAGTGGAACCAGGTCATCTTCCAGAAGCTCCTGGCCAACGACCTGGCCTACCGGGCCAACGCCCTGGTCAACTGGTGCCCGGGGTGTCAGACGGTGCTGGCCAACGAGCAGGTCCTCCCCGACGGCACCTGTGAGCGATCCGGGGACCTGGTCGTCAAGCGGGATCTCGAGCAGTGGTTCTTCCGCATCACCCAGTACGCCGACGAGTTGCTCGCCGGCCTGGACGACCTCGAGTGGCCGGAGCGGGTCAAGACCATGCAGCGCAACTGGATCGGCCGGTCGGAGGGGGCCGAGTACGACCTGGTGGTCGACGGCCGGGACGGATCGGACGGCGGCGAGGCACTGGCCTTGCGGGTGTTCACCACCCGACCGGACACCTCCTTCGGCATGACCTACGCGGTGGTGGCCCCGGAACACCCGTTGGTCGATGAACTCACCACCGCAGAGCACCGGAAGGCGGTCGCCGACCTGCGCACCCGGGCGGCGGCCAGCACCGACGTGGAGCGGATGTCCGAGAGTGGTGCTCAGAGCCTGGCCAAACGGGGCGTGTTCACCGGCTCGTCGGTCATCAATCCCTTCACCAACCGTCCGGTCCCGGTCTACGTGGCCGACTACGTGCTGATGGGCTACGGCACCGGTGCCATCATGGCCGTTCCGGCCGAGGACACCCGGGACTGGGACTTCGCCCAGGCCTACGGACTTCCGGTGGTTCGCACGGTGCAGCCGCCCGAGGGTTGGGAGGAGAGCGGCGGCCCGAACGGCGGCCCCGGAGGGGCCTACACCGGCACCGGCGTGAAGATCAACAGCGAGTGGCTGAACGGGCTGGACATCCCCACGGCCAAGGCCAAGGCCACCGAGTGGCTGGTGGCCGAGGGCATCGGTGAGCGGAAGATCAACTACCGGCTCCGGGACTGGTTGATCTCCCGCCAGCGGTTCTGGGGCTGCCCCATCCCCGTCGTCTACTGCCCGGCGCACGGCATCGTCCCGGTGCCGCTCGAAGACCTTCCCGTGCTGGCCCCCGACGACGTGGAGTTCCTGCCCACCGGCGAGTCGCCCCTGTCCACCAGCCCGGAGTTCTTGAACACCGTGTGCCCGATCTGCGGGGGCCCGGCCACCCGCGAGACGGACACCATGGACACCTTCGTCGACTCCTCGTGGTACTTCCTGCGCTTCACCGACCCCTGGACACCGGACCAGCCCTTCGACCGAGAGGTGGCCGGCCACTGGATGCCGGTCGACCAGTACATCGGGGGCATCGAGCATGCCATCCTCCACCTGCTCTACGCCCGCTTCTTCACCCGGGCCCTGGACGACATCGGTCTGGCCCCCGAGGGCCTGCGCGAGCCTTTCACCCGCTACTACCCCCAGGGCATGATCAGGATGGACGGGACCAAGATGTCCAAGTCCAAGGGCAACCTGGTGGCGCCCTCGACGTACCTGGCCACGGTCGGGGCCGACGCGCTCCGGCTCTTCCACCTGTTCGTCGGACCACCGGGGGACGACATGGACTGGACCGAGCAGACCGACAGCGTCATCGAAGGGTGCGGACGCTTCCTCGACCGGGTCTGGCGGCTGGCCGTGCCGCCGGAGGCCACCGTCCCGTTGCTGCAGTCAGGCCCGCTCACCGACCGCGACCTCGGCGTCCGGCGGGCGACCCACCGGCTGATCGACCGGATCACCCGGGACTTCGAGCGCTGGTCCTACAACACCGCGGTGGCCGCTTGTATGGAGTTCGTGAACCTGCTCCACCCCTATGTCCGCGACGGCGGGCAGGCCGAGGTGGTCGACGAGGCAGTGGACACCCTGCTGCTGGTGCTGGCCCCGATGACCCCCCACCTGGCCGCCGAGGCCTGGGAGCGCCGGCACGGCGACGAGGTCCACCGCCAACCCTGGCCGGTGGCCGATCCCGACCTGGCCGCCGAGGACCATGTCACGATGGTGGTCCAGGTCAACGGCAAGGTCCGGGACCGGATCGAGGTGTCCCCGTCCATCGGGGAGGCCGAGGCCGAGGCCCTGGCCCTGGCCTCCCCGGCATCGGTCGAGGCCCTGGACGGGTCCGCACCCCGCCGGGTCATCGTGAAGCCGCCCAAGTTGGTCAACATCGTCGTCTGACGGTGCCCGACGGCCCGGGGGCTACTTGAAGCCGGCCAACACCCCGGCCCAGCGCTCCGGGTCCATGGCATAGGGCGTGTAGAAGTTGAACCGGTCGACCACGCCCCGGTAGCGCCGGAGGATCTCGCCGGCGAGGTCGTCGAGTTCGCCGACCACCGCGAAGGTGTTGAGCATCTCATCGTCGATGAGATCGGCCATGGCGTCCCAGGCTCCCCGCTTCGACAAGGTGTTGAGCTCGGTCTGGAGATCGCCCCAGCCGTGGAGCTCCAGCACCGGGCGGTAGGCGGGGGTGGATCCGTAGAAGGCCAGCTGGGCCTTGACCGCCCTGGTGGCGGCGGCGAACCCGGCCTCGTCGGCACCGGTGACCACCATGCCGGCGTAGGAGATCTCGACGTCGGACCGCGTCCTCCCGCTGGAGGCCAGACCGCGCTCGAGGGCCGGCACGGTGACCTGGCGCAGATACCGCTCGGTGGTGAACCCGTGGGCCAGCATGCCGTCGGCCACCTCACCGGCCACCTCGGTCATCCTCTCGCCCACGGCGGCGAGGAAGATCCGCGGGTTCCCGAAGGGATTGGGCCCGGGGTCGAACATCGGCGTCATCAGGGTGTGGCGGTAGAACTCGCCCCGAAAGGCCAGGCGGCTGGCGTCGGCCCAGCTGGCCCAGATGGCCCGGACGGCCAGGATGAGCTCCCGCATCCGGGGCGCCGGATGCGACCAGGGCATGGAGAAGCGCTTCTCGACGTGGGGCTTGATCTGGGAGCCGAGACCGAGCATGAACCGGCCCCCGGAAGCGGTCTGGAGGTCGTTGGCCATCATGGCCAGGTTCATCGGATTGCGGGCGAAGGCCACGGCGATGCCGGTGCCGAGCTTGATCCGCTCGGTGTGCTCGGCCGCCAGCATCAGGGGGAGGAAGGGATCGTGACTGGTCTCGGCCGACCAGATGCCGTCGTAGCCGACCCGCTCGGCCAGTCGGGCCGACTCGATGACCCCGCTGGGGTCGAATCCGATGCCACCGTCCACGTCCATGGCCCACGCTATCCCGGGACCCGCCGTCCGTCGGGTGGGGAGCCCCGCCCCTTCCGGTTGCGTCGAGACGTCGGTTGCCCCACAATTCCCCGGTGGCCGACGACCTCGACACCGGTCACCCTCCGGAGGCGGATCCGGATCCGGATCCGGATCCGGAGGTGTGGGTGCCCTCGGCTCCGGCGTCGGGCCCTCCGGTCGAGCCGACGGTGCTGGTGTTCAGAGACATCGGCTCACTGGCGGACTCCCTCCTGGTCCCCGAGGGCGACCCCCTTGGCCGACCGTCTTTGGGCCTGAGTGGGCCCGGTACCGGGACCCCGGCCTTGGCGGCGGGGGACGGGGGCGCGCGGCTCGGGGAGGCCGAGCCGGTCCTGATCCCGTCCATCGAGACGGACGCCCCCGAGGACGAGGTGATCACCGACGAGGTGCGCACCCGCTACGGCCTGCTCCTCGACCGGGCCGCCGAGCGGGGCCTGCTGGAGCCCGCCGACTACGAGGTCCGGCTGCGCGCCCTGGCCGAGGCCACCACCACCGAGCAGATGGTGGACATCGTGGCCGAGCTCCCGGCGTTCACCCCTCCGCCCAGCCGTGGCTCCCCGGCCGGTGCGCTGGGGGCCGGCCGGTCCATCCCCGGACCGCGTCCGGGCCGGGCGGCCCCGGGGCGGCGTCGGATGGCCCTGTGGGCCCTGGTGACCCTCCTGGTGATCGTGGCCGTGGCCTCACTGGTCATCCTGGCCCTCTCGGTCGAGCGGCTGTCGAAGAACCGGGGCTCGATCGGACCGCCGGTCCCGGTGGCGACCCGTCCGTTCAGTGACCTTCGCCTCTGAGGAACTGCTCCAGTTCGGCGGCGATCTCGTCCCCGCTGGGCACGTCGGAGTCGAGGACCACCGGGTGGACCTCTTCGGAATCGAGGGCCGCCTCCAGCCTCCGGACCATCTCGAGGTGATCGGGGTTGGCCCCGATGAGCTCGTCCACCTGACGGCGCGAGGCCTCGGCCGCGTCGCGGAGTGACGACGTGTCCAGCACGGTCCCGGTCACCGCGCAGAGGCCTTCGATGAGGGCGGCACTGGCTTCGGGGTAGGGCATGGCCGACACGTAGTGGGGCACGCGCGCCCACAGCCCGATGACCGGCACGTCGGCCAGGCCCAGCGCCACCTCGAGGGCGGCCTGCACCCCGGCTGGCACCTCGAGGGTGCCGTGCACCGTCCCCACCCGGCCGGCCAGCTCCACTGACTGGGGAGGGACGGTCGAGGCCAGCCGGACCGGCCGCGTGTGGGGGGTGGGGGCGGGGAACGCCCCGAATCCGACCACGGTGCGGACGTCGAGGCCCTGCACCAGGCCGACCACGGCGTCGATGAAGGTCGGCCAGCGGAAGTCGGGCTCCGGCCCGGTCAGGAACAGGATGTCCGCCCCCACCCGGTCCTTGCCGGCGACCACCCGGATGGCCGGCCAGGTCAGCTCGGTGGTCACCCCGTCCTCCAGACGGGCCACCGGCCGTCGGGCCCGCTGGTCGATGAGCATCTCGGTGTCGAACGACGCCACTTCCGTGGTCGGGGTGGCCGCCAGCAGGGAGTCGATGGCGGCGGACGCTCCCATGCCGGCGTCGACCCAGCCTTCGAGGGCCACCACCAGGACGGGACGGGAGAGCCGTTGGAGGGCAGCCTTGTCCCAGCCCGGGTCGAATTCATAGAGAGAGGACGGATCGCCTTCGGTCACAACGACTCCACCTCGGCCAGAGCCCGCTCACCGAGTCGACCGACGTGGGCGGCGAACTGGTCGACACCCGATCGGTCCCCGGCGGCTGCCCCACCGGCATAGCGCACATGGACCCCTTGGAGGATACAGGCCAGCTTCCAGTATCCGAACGCCCGGTAGTAGGAGATCTGGGAGACGTCGCGGCCCGACGCCTCGGCGTAGCGGGCCATCAGGTCGGCGCGTCGGGCGAAGCCGGGGAGGACGGTGGGGGCCACGCCGGCCAGGGCCGGGTCGCCGTCATCGGGCTCGGCCCAGTACACCAGCAGGAGGCCCAGATCGGCCAGGGGGTCGCCCAGCGTGCAGATCTCCCAGTCCAGGATGGCCCGGACCGTTCCTCGGTCGTCGAGCACCGTGTTGTCCAGGCGGTAGTCGCCGTGGACGATGCTCACCCCCTGCTGCTCGGGGATCCGCTCGGCCAGCAGCTCGTGGACCCGGTCCACCACGGCCGGCCCCGGCCGTCCGTCCACGGTGGACTGGGTGAACTGGCCGTGCCACCGTTTGAGCTGGCGGGCGATGTAGCCGTCGCGGCGGGCGAAGTCACCGAGCCCGACCGCGTCGACGTCCACCGCGTGCAACCCGGCCAGGGTGTCGACCAGCGAGTCACCGGCCCGGGCCCGGCTGGCCTCGGAGAGTTCGGACGCGGCGCGCTCGTCGCGCACGATGTGGCCCTCCACGAACGACATCACGTAGAACGACGCCCCGTTGACCGTCTGGTCGGTGCAGAGCCCGAGGGTGCGGGGCACCGGGACGTCGGTCCCGCCCAGGGCGGTGATCACGGTGTACTCGCGCTTCATGTCGTGGGCGGTGGGGAGGACGTGGCTGACCGGCGGTCGTCGGAGGGCGAAGGAGTTGCCGGCGTCGTCGGTCACCCGGTACGTCAGGTTGGAGCGCCCCCCGGCGATCAGCTCGAAGCGGAAGGGGGCCTTGGCGTCGGCCACGGTGGCGGTCATCCACTCGGTCACCCGGTCGTAGTCGATCCCCTCGACGTCGGTGAACCTCGGTGACCCTGCTTCCATACCCTTCGACGCTACCCGCCCTGGGTTGGATCATCGGGACAGGCCCGGCCGCCCGCCGCCGGACCCTTGGCCCGTCGGGAATCCGATCCGCTCCCGGTATCGTCTCGGTCATGGTTGACGTCACCGATGCCACATTCGAGGAGGAGGTCCTCCAGCGCTCCTCCGAGGTCCCCGTGGTGGTGGACCTCTGGGCCCCCTGGTGCGGGCCGTGCCGGACCCTCGGGCCGATCATCGAAAAGGTGGTCGACGCCACCGAGGGCGCGGTCGCGCTGGCCAAGGTCAACGTGGACGAGAACCCGTCCATCTCGGCCAGCTTTCAGGTCCAGTCCATACCGGCGGTATTCGCCCTGAGGGACGGGAAGGTGGTCGACGGTTTCATCGGCGCCCTGCCCGAAGCGGCGGTGGCCGAGTTCGTCGCCAAGCTCACGCCGGTACCGAGCGAGGCCGACCTGCTGGTGGCCGAAGGCCTTCGGGACGGGACCGAGGAGCCGCTGCGGCGGGCGCTCGAACTGCAGCCCGACCACGAGGAGGCCATCGTCGCCCTGGCCGGGCTGCTCATCGCCCGGGGCGAGATCGAGGAGGCCATGGCCCTGCTCGGGCGGGTCCCCGAGACCGCCGAGATCCGCCGCCTGCTGGCCGAGGCCCGGCTGGCGTCCCAGCAGGTCGACGTCGCCGCGGACGGGGTCGAAGGGCTGTTGGACGGACTCCTCGACCGGGTCACCGACGACCCCACCGCCCGACAGGAGTTCCTGGACCTCTTGGAGACCCTGGGTCCCGAGGACCCCCGGACCGCCGGCTACCGGAAGGCCCTGGCGTCGCGCCTGTTCTGAGCGGCCCCACCGGGCCCGGGCCCTCCGGGTCTCAGCCCCGTCGCACCGGAGATAGCGTCACGGCCGTGCGAGCAACCCGCCTGGCCCTCGGCGATCGGACCGTCGACATCACCGACCGGGCCCTCGTCATGGGCATTCTCAACCGCACCCCCGACTCCTTCTACGACCAGGGGGCCACCTACGCCCTCGACGACCTGGTGCGCCGGGCCGAGCGGCTGGTGGAGGAGGGTGCCGACCTGCTCGACGTGGGCGGGGTGAAGGCCGGACCGGGGCCCGCGGTCGACGAGCCCGAGGAGCTCGACCGGGTCATCCCGGCCCTCCAAGCCCTACGGGCCCGGTTCGACACGCCGCTGTCGGTGGACACCTGGAGGGCGTCGGTGGCCAAGGAGGCCTACGCCGCCGGGGCGGTGGTGGGCAACGACATCAGCGGCTTCGCCGACCCCGGCTATCTGGCCGAGGCGGCGGCGGCCGGGGCCACCGTGGTGGCCACCCACATCCGACTCGGCCCCCGCATCCCCGACCCCGAACCGGTCTACGACGACGTGGTGGAGGCGGTCCGGGGCTTCCTGCTCGAACGGGCGTCCTGGGCCACCGAGGCCGGCCTGGCCCCGGATCGGATCGTGCTCGACGCCGGCCTCGACCTGGGCAAGACCGCCCCGCAGTCCGTGGCCCTGTTGCGGGCCTCGGACCAGTTGGCCGACCTGGGCTACCCGCTGCTGCTGTCGGCGTCCAACAAGACCTTCCTGGGCGCGGTCCTGGGCCTCGAGATCGGGGAGCGACGCGAGGCGTCATTGGCCGCCACCGCCCTCGGGGCGACGCTCGGGTGCCGGGTGGTGCGGGTCCACGACGTGGCCGCCCACCGTCAGGTCTGCCGGGTGCTCGGGGCCATCGAGTCCGCCCGCCGGGCCGACCGGGCCGGGGTCGGCGCATGAGGGGTGCCTCCCGGTGAGCGCCACCCGGGCCTCGTCCACCGCCGCACCGGAGGCGCCGGCGGACCGGATCGAGCCGGTCTACCTGATCCGGGGCACCGACCCGTCGCTGGTGGCCCAGGCGGCCCACGCCGTCACCGAGCAGTTGGTCGGGGGCGGGGATCCGTCCCTGATGGTCGAGGAGTTCGGCGGTCCCGGCGTGGAGCCGTTCGACGTGGGCGCGGTGATCGACGCCTGCACCACCCCCCCGTTCCTGGTCGAGCGCCGGGTGGTGGTGGTCCGCGACATCGGCCAGATCACCCCGACCGACGCCAAGCGACTGGTCGAGTACCTGAAGGACCCGTTGGCCACCACCGCCCTGGTGCTGGCGGCCGGAGGCGGCACCCTGCCCCAGACCCTGTCCAAGGCGGTGGGGGTGTCGGGTCGGGTGGTGGACACCTCGGTGGGAACCGGGCGGGCCCGGTCGCAGTGGCTGGCCGACCACCTGAGGGGGGGCCCGGTCCGTCTGGACGGCGCGGCCACCGCCCTGCTCTCCGAGCACCTGGGAGAGGACATGGGCCGGCTGGAGGGGCTGCTCGACACCCTGTCCTCGGCCTACGGGCCCGGAGCCACCGTGTCGGTCGACGACCTCGAGCCGTTCCTCGGCACCGCCGGGGCCCTGGCCCCGTGGGACCTCACCGACGCCATCGACTCGGGCAAGGCGGCCAAGGCCCTGAGCGTGCTCCACCGGATGCTCGACGGCCCCGACTCGCACCCGCTCCGGGTGATGTCGGTGCTCCACAGCCACTACCGCAAGTTGCTCCAGCTCGACGGGGCCGGGGCGACCTCGGCCGAGGCCGCGGCCCGGATCCTCGGGATGAAGAGCGTCTACCCGGCCAAGAAGGCGCTGGCCGCGTCGCTGCGTCTGGGCATCGAGAGGATCGCCCGGGCCCTGGCGCTGCTGGCCCGGGCCGACCTCGACCTGCGGGGTGTGACCGGGCTCCCGGGGGGGACTGTCCTCGAGGTGCTGGTGGCCCGGCTCAGCCGCCTGGCCGGTCCGGGCCGGTAGCCCGCCGGCTCAGGGGGTGACCGCGTCCCTCGACTGTTCGCCGGCGTCGGCGACGTTCTCGGTCCAGTGGAATCCGTCCCAGTACCGGAACTGGTGCCGTCCGGTCGGGTCGGCCTTCCATCCGGCCGGCACGGTGGGCACGGCGTCCTCGGCCACGGCCAGGCTGGTCCGCTGCTTGGGCCGGTAGGTCCGGGTCCGGGTGGCGGTGCCGGCGCTGCTGAAGAAGGTTCCCGACACCTCGAGCGGCGCCGGCTCCGTCACCGTCTCGCCCGGTGGGGTGCCCTGGTGGTCGATGGCCTCGCTGAAGGCGTCGAACCCGACCGGGGCGGCGATCCCGCCGACGGGCCAGCGCTCGTCCCGGTGCTGCTTGATGGCCTCCTCGCCGAAGCGCTCGAAGGGAAGGCTGGCCGCCCGGCCGGCGGCGGAGATGGTGGCCACCTTGGGCCGCCCCTTGAACACGTAGAGGCACAGGCCCACCACGGGCACCAGCACCACCAGGATCAGGTAGGCGATCTTGCTCTCCTCGGCCCGCTTCCAGGCCCATCCGGGTTGGCGGATGAGGTCGACGGTGCCGACGATCATGGAGACTCCCACGATCAATGCCACCAGTTCGAGCGAGAACGCGCTCGGTCCTGCGATCTGTCCGGTCATGCCACAGCCTCCTGTCGTCGCCGATTTGCACCTACATCGCGGGGCATCACCTGGTCACCCGGGGATCGGGGGTCCGTGGTGCTGCTTTGGTTGATCTGTCGGGTCAGGCGAAGGACGCGCTGACGGTCAATGGGCGAGTGCGGTATGGAAATGATCGGCGTTGCTGTGGCACCCGTGAGGCATCACTCTTAGTGTTCATCATATTACGGAGAGTAGTCAAGTCAGGTTACCGAAAATCTCTGGACGCCGGCACCGGGCCCAATTCGAGGGGCTCGAACCGCTCGGCCACCAGGGTCATCGACCCCTCCGAACGCTCGATCCGCCCCCGGACCAGGAGGGCCGGGCACGACCGGGCCACCGGCTTCCACCGGATCCAGGCCCCCCGGGAGCACACGATGTTGACCATGCCGGTCTCGTCCTCGAGGTTCAAGAAGACGGCACCGTGGGCGCTCTCCGGCTGTTGGCGGTGGGTCACCACGCCCCCGACGGTGATCCGCTCCCCGGCCGATCTCGAGCGCAGCGCCGACGCGGCCAGTACCCCTCGTCGGCCCAGCTCCCCGCGGGCCAACTCCATGGCCGTGGTGTCCGGAGCCATCCCGAGCGACCACAGGTCGTCGGCCACCCCCTCCCACGAGGTGGGCCGGGGCAAGGGCGGGGGATCCGAGCCGGTGACCACCCCCGGGAGCCGGTCCACGGTGGCTTGGGAGGCCGCCCCGGCCCCCCACACCCGGGACCGCCGGCTCGTGCCGGGCCGACCGTCGCCGGCCGGACCGAGGCCGTCGAGGGCGCCGGCGGTGGCCAGCGCCTCCAGCTGGGTCCGGCCGACACCGGCCCGGCGCACCAGGTCCTCCATGCTCGACCAGGGTCGGCCCTCGGCGATCCGCGTGGCCGTCTCCGCCCCGATGCCCCGCACCGAGGACAGCCCCAGCCGGACCGCCGACCCCGGGTGTCCGACCCCGACCTCCTCGAGCCCGGCGTCGGCCCCGCCGACGTTCACGTCCGGCCGTCGGACCACCACCCCGTGGCGCTTGGCGTCGGCCACCAGGCTCTGGGGGGACCAGAACCCCATGGGCTGGGCGTTCAGCAGCCCGGCGGTGAACGCCGCCGGGTAGTGGACCTTGCACCAGGCGGTGGAGTACACCAGGTGGGCGAAGGCCACCGAGTGGCTCTCGGGGAACCCGAAGTTGGCGAAGGCGGCCAGTGCCGTGAACACCTGTTCGGCTATGGCCGCGGAGACCTGGCGGGCGGCCATGCCGTCGAACAGCCGGTCGCGTAGACGGGCCATCC
>DATCBL010000014.1:0-12564 GCA_036511875.1 Acidimicrobiales bacterium | reverse complement strand
GAACATGGCCTGGTCGAAGAAGTTGGACAGCTGCACTCCCCCGCTACCGGTGTAGTGGGTCTCCACGTTGGTCTGGTTGGTGAGCTGGAAATCGATCTCGGGCTGCTTGGTGTTGGCCACCACGTAGCCCGAGTTGTTCAGGCCGAAGTAGACCGAGGGCTGCTTGACCGCGGGAAGGCCGCTGTTGGAGGTGGGAGGCACCTCGCTCACCGCGAACTGCGGGTCACCGGCACCGGAGGCGGTATTGGCGGGCGAGACGATCATCCCGTACCCGTGGGTGTATTGCAGCTTGGTGTTGACCCAGGAGGTCGAGGGGAGATCGGCGTCGTTGATCTCGCGCACCCCGACCACCGCCGGGGTCTCGACCCCATTGACCTTGTAGCGGTCGACGGCCAGTGAATTGAACTGGTAGTAGGAACGGATGTCCTGTTTCTTGTCGTAGGTGGCCTGGGTCTGGGTCGGATCCCACAGGCGCACGTTGGCCAGGGTGTCGCTGTTGGCCGACAGCTGGGTGGCGGTGAGGTTCGACGTGGCCGCGTACGGGGTGCTCTTGACGTCGGTGATCCCCATGGCCGTGCGGGTGGCCTGGATGTTCCGTTGGATATAGGGGCGCTCGAGGGTGTTCTGGGCCGGATTGACCTTGAGGGCCTGGACTGCGGCCGGGTAGATGGTCCCAGCCGTCAACGCCACCAGGAACCAGAGCCCCACCCCCAGGATGGGCAGGGCCCAGCCTTGGCGCCGGATGTTGTAGATGAGCAGGGCGGCCGCGGCCAGGGAGACCAGAATCAGCAGCTCGAGGGCCGGAAGGCGGGCGTGCACATCGGTGTAGCCGGCGCCCTGCACGTAGCCGTTGTTGGAGAGATCGAGGTTGAACCGGGCCAGGTAGTAGCCGACCGCCTTGACCAGGGCCAACAGACCCAGGACGACCGAGATGTGGGCCTTGACCGCCGGACGGACCCGGGGACGCGAACCCTGGAGCCGGATCCCGCCGTTCAGGTAGTGGCTGAGCAGGGTGATCAACAGCACCACGAAGAGCGCCACCAGGGTCCAGTGGACCAGGAACTGTTCGAAGGGCAGGGTGAAGACGAAGTACCCGACGTTCCGGTGGAATTGGGGGTCAGTGGCGGGAAACGAGGTGCTGTTGCGGAAGAGGATCCAGTTGTTCCACTGCCCGATGGCCTGGGACCCGACGATCAGGGACAGCACCACGACCACGCCGGCCCTCAGCCACCGGGCGTAGGGTCCGATGACCTCCTGGTACCGCTTGACGAACTCGTCCTCGGCGTCGAGGGACGGGCCCTTCGGGGCCAGACGCTCGGCCACCAGCAAGCTGGCCAGCAGCATCACGGCGAAGATGGCGGAGAAGACCACCATCAGCCCGAACTTGATCTCGAACAGCTTGACCCACACCGAGTGCAGGGACACCGAGGAGAACCACAGGGCGTCGGTGTAGAAGATGGCAAAGGTCCGCAGCGAGGCGATGACGATGATCACGATGATCACCGCCACCACGATCCACCGGCGACGGCGATTCGTCGCGGGGCGCGCGGTCTGAGGCATGTCGCTGGGGGGACGCACGGGAGCAGCCTAGGTGGCGGAGAGGGCGAGGAGGCATCGACAGCCGGGGTGGGCGGGAGGATGCTGGTGCCCGGTGGGGAATTCCTCGCCGGGGGCCTGGGAGCCGTTCAATCCGTTGTCCTCACAATCGGGACATGGCGGGTCGCCCGAATCGGAGACGGCCACCCACTCCAGCTGGGCCGACGGGGTCCCCAGGGCGGCGGCAATGGTACCGGCGGAGTAGGCCGCCACCACGTGGTCCCCGGCCAGCCGCTCGATCCGCTCTCCCTTCCACTCGCGGAAGGCCGAGCCGACGTGTTCGGCCACCACCGACTCCTCCGCCCCGTCGAGGCCATCCCCGTCGGCCAGTCGCCGGCGCAGCGGTCCCACCACCGCCTCGGCCAGGTCGTGGGCGATGTCGAGGAGGACGTCGGTCTTGGGCCCGCTGGCCCCCTTCAACCCGCTGAAGGACACACCGGCCGCCGCCGCCTGCTCGAGAGCCGGAAGCGCAGCGGTGGCCACGCTGTCGGTGTGCTCCGTCTCGTCGGGCAGCAGGTCGATGGACCACCGGGAGCCGTTCGACCGCAAGCCGTCGAGCAGCTCGTTCTGGCTGTCCTGCAGGGTGCGCTTGAGCCGGCGGGACAAGGTGGTCACGATGGGGTCGATCAGCTCGTCCCGGCGCAGCGCCAGCGGGTTGCGTTCCTCCGGCGGTCCGTCCTCCCCATCGTCGTCGCCACCGTCCCGGGCCGGGCCGGCACCCTGGTCGGAGGCCACGTCGGGGGATCCGTGCGGTTCCGGTCCCAGGTCCGGGGCGGACGCCTTCGCCGCGGACGCCTTTGCCACCGGGGGGTCCACCTCAGGGTCCACCTCGGTCTCCGGCACCGGCTCCGGCCCGGGTTCCGGCTCCCGTTCGGGGCCGCCGCTCCCCTGCCGTGAGGCCCGAAGCTTGGCGAAGAGCGCGTCCACCTCCCCGGCCACCGCCGGCGCCGGACCCTCTTCCGAGTCGGCGACAACCCCCGCCGGCTCTCCGTCCGGAGCGGCGTCGGGCCCCGGCTCGGGGACGTCGACGATCTCCACGATCTCCACCACGTCGATCTCCGCTCCAGCCTCCTGTTCGTCGGCCAGCAACTGGGCGGCCAGCTCCTCGGGGGTTTCCGCTTGGACCTGGTCCAGGGCCTCACGCCCGGCGGCCTCCGCGGCCATCCGGGCGTTGTCCTCGGCCGCGAACAGTTCGGAGGCGATGGCGTCCACCGAACGGCGGACGTCGACCACCGTCTCGGCCAGCCGCTCTCGTCCCGCCCGGAGCTGCTCGATCTGGGCGTGCAGCACCTTGCGCCGCTTGGACAGGTCGGCCAGCACCCGGGCTCGCAGGCCCTGGGCCTCGTCGACCATGGCCCGGCACTGCTCGCGCGCCTGCTCGAGCAGCGTCTCGGCTTCACGCCGGGACCCCTCCTCGGTGGCGGCAGCCTGCTGTTCGGTCCGCTCCCGGAGCTCGGTGGCCGAGGCCTCGGACGCCGCCGACTGCTCGGCCAGACGGGCCTCGGTGTTGGCCCGGATCTGTTGGATCTCCTCACGGGCCTCGGCCAGCAGGCGGTTGGCCTCGGCCTCGGCGTTGGCCACCATCTCCGCCGCCACTTCGTGGGCGCTGTGGAGGACCCGGGCCGTCTCGGCCCCCACCGCGGCGGACAGCGTGGCTTCGTCGAGCACGGGATTGCGGGCCCGGTGCTCGGCGTCGGCCACCTCGTCGAGCAGCTGCCGCTCCCGTTCGGCCACCCCCCGAAGGCTCACGGCCAGGGACTCGAGGAAGGCGCGTACCTCGTTGGGATCGAAGCCCCGCCGCACGGTCCCGAACGAGTGTCGGGCCACGTCGTCGGGGGTCAGGTGGGATGAGGACGAGATGGACAGCAGTCGCTCATCGGGCATGGGCGAGAGCCTACGACGGTGCGTACCGGAAATCTTTCATCCCGCGGCGGTGCCGGGGGTCACGGCGGCAGGCGTTCGGGCCGGTGCCGGTGGCACTGCTCCCCCGTGGGCGGCCAGGACCTGCAACGCCTGGTTCAGGGTCGAGACGGCGTAGACCTGCAGTCCCGGCCGGATCTTGGACAGGGCCGCCTTGTACTCCTGGGGCGGCACCAGGAAGATGGTGGCACCGGCGTTCTCCACGGCCACGGTCTTCTGGGCCACCCCACCGACGTCGCCCACGGCCCCGGCGCTGTCGATGGTGCCGGTGGCCGCCACGGTGTGGCCGCCGGTGACCGACCCGTTGGTCAGGGCGTCGATGACCCCGAGGGTCATGGCCAGGCCGGCCGACGGCCCCCCGATGTTGGTCACGTCGATCTTGACCGGGAAGGGATAGCCGAAATCGACCTGGTCCTCGGGCGAGATGCCGAGATCGAGTCGGACCGTCTGGCCGTTCCCCAGGTCGACCTCGGTGGACCTGAGGGCGATGGTCACCGGGGCCGGTGCCCCCGACCCGCCCCGGCGCACGGTGAGCACGACGCTCTGTCCCGAGTGGTAGTGGGACAGCGCGGCGGTGAGGGCTGCCGCCGTCGGGGTGGCCGCGCCGTCGACCGCGGTGACCACGTCCCCCACCTGGAGGACGCCGTAGGCCGGGGTGCCCGGGAAGGTGCCGAAGATGACCGCTCCCGACGCGGTGGTGGTGACCGAGTAGCCCAGGCGGGTCAGGGCCGCCGCCTTGGCCGCGTCCTCGGCCTGGGACATCTCGAGGTTGCCCTGGGCCGTCAACTGCGACGGAGGTGTCCCACCGGTGACCGCCTCGACCTGTTCGAGCGTGGAGTTGCTCTGCAGCTTGAAGAAGAGGTACGAGAGGGCGGTCACCCGGCCGATCTCCACATCGGTCAACAGCACCGGGTGGGTGACCGGGTGGTTCTTGTCCGGCGGCACCGTGATGAACTGCTGCACCGACTGGGCGCTGCCGGGCTGCAGCGCGTAGTAGTCGAGGTTCCATCGGGACGCCACCACCACGGCCAGCACCACCAGGATGAAGGTCACCCACAACCAGAGGCGCAGCCGGCTCCGGCCCGGGCGGCGGTTCCCCCGGACCCGGCGGCGCCGACCAGGCCCGACCGGGTCAGACCCGGCGGCCACCAGCCCGGGGACACTGGCCGGGCCCGGGATCGGGGACGCCATGGCCACGTCCTGGGCATCGGGGCCGGCCGCGGAGCCTGACGGCTCCGCTGACATGGGGTCGTGGTCCTCGGTCATAGTGGTGGGATGGTCGCTTCAGAGCCTTCGGGTCCGCCGACGGCCGGTGGCGGGACCGACGGCGCAGTTCTGAAGCCTGCCACGGAACCCTCGGCTCCACGTGTCACCGAGCCCCCCGGTCCACCGGCCACCGAGCGGCGCCGGGTGGTGGCGCTGGCCGGCCACCGGGGAGACGAGGCCGCGGCCCGCTCCGGTCTGGGCGATGCCGACCCCACGGTTCGGGCCACGGCCCTCGGCGCCCTCGCCCGCCTCGGGACCCTCGGCGACGACGACGTCAGGGCGTCCCTGGCCGATCCGGCCCCGGCGGTGCGCCGTCGTGGGTGCGAGCTGGCCGCCGCCCGCCCCGCCGTGGCCATCGCCGCCCTCCTCGGCGACCCCGACCCCTCGGTGGTGGAGATGGCGGCGTGGTCGACCGGGGAACGGGGTGAGCGCGCCGCGGTGGGGGCCCTCACCGAGCTGGCCTCCCTTTCCTCCGGGGACCGTGACCCCCTCTGTCGCGAGGCGGCCGTGGCCGCCCTCGGGGCCATCGGCGATCCCGCCGGCCTCCCGGCCGTGCTGGCGGCCCTGGACGACAAGCCGGCGGTCCGCCGGCGGGCCGCGGTGGCCCTGGCCGCCTTCGACGGTCCGTCGGTGGAGTCGGCGCTGCGCCGGTGTCTCGACGATCGCGACTGGCAGGTCCGCCAGGTGGCCGAGGACCTGCTGGCCCTGGAGTGAGCGGTGGGTCGAGGCCTCAGGTCTCGGCGGCGGCGAAGATGGGGCGCAGGCTGTCGAACGAGTCGAGGCACATCCCCGCCCCGACCACCACGCACTCCAGAGGGGTGGCCACCAGGTGGACCGGCACCTCGGTCTCGTCGGCCAGCCGGTTGGCCAGGCCCCGCAGCAACGCTCCGCCCCCGACCAGGTGGATGCCCTCGTAGATGATGTCCTGGGCCAGTTCGGGGGGGGACTCACCCAGGCACTCGACCACCGTGGCCAGGATCAGCTCGACCTGGTCGCGCAGGGCGTGGCGGATCTCGTCGGGCGAGAGGACCACGGTCTTGGGCAGCCCGCTGGAGATCTCGCGGCCGCGTACCTCGGCCTTGACCTCGTCGGCGTAGGGGAGGGCGGAGCCGATGGCCAGCTTGATCTCCTCGCCGGTGCGCTCGCCGATGGCGATGCCGTACTGCTGGCGCACGTAGGCCTGGATGGCGGCGTCCATGTCGAAGCCACCGCAGCGGATGGCGTGCGAGGCCACCACCCCGCCGAGGGAGATGACCGCGGTCTCGGTGGTGCCCCCCCCGACGTCGACCACCATGTTCCCCACCGGCTCGTGGATGTCCAGGCCGGCCCCGATGGCCGCGGCCATGGGCTGCTCGATCAGATGGGCGGCCGAGGCCCCCGCTCGCCGCGCCGCCTCCTTCACCGCTCGACGCTCCACCGAGGTGATGGCGGACGGCACGCAGATCAGCACTCGGGGTCGGTTCAGCCTGGTCACCCCGGCCCGGCGCAGGAGGAGGCGGATCATCCGCTCGGTGATGTCGAAGTCGGTGATGGCCCCCTCGCGGAGGGGCCGCACCGCGACGATGTAACCGGGCGTCCGCCCGATCATCTGCCAGGCCTCGTTGCCCACGGCCAGGACTTCGTGGGTCCGGGTGTTGAGGGCGATGACTGTGGGCTGGTTCAGGACGATGCCCCGACCCTTGGCATAGACAAGGGTGTTCGCCGTCCCTAGGTCGATCGCCAGGTCCCGAGCCACCAGGTCATCGTAGGGCCAGCCCGGTCGCCGGCCGGCGTGGGGCGCGGAAACCCGGCCGCCGGTCCCCGACCCCGGGGGCCCGACGCACCAAGTCGTCCGACCGTCAGTAACCTCAGGCCCGTGGACGGAGAGGACCAGGGGGCATCGGGGCACGATCCTGGTGATGACTGGAGAGACGAGGGCGACGGCGGCGGGATGCGGGGGTGGATCCCCCCCGACGATCGCCTCTGGCGTCACCCTTCCGAGTCGATGGTCGGCGGGGCGGCGCCTCCGGCTCGGGCCGCGGCACCCGACCGGGCCGGCGGGAGGGACCGTTCCGCCCCCTGGGTGGTAGGCGGGGCCACCGTCTGCGTGATCGTGGCCCTGGTCGCGGTGGGGTTGGTCATGGCCACCACCAACGGGGCCGACCAGAACGGGGCCGGCACCATGCCCCGGCTGGCCTCCCTGACCGACGTGCCCACCACCGAGGTGGGGGTGGGCCAGGTGGCCTCGGCCGCGGCCGTCGCCTCCATGATGGGCGGCATCCGCCCGTCGCTGGTGGCCCTGGTGGTCAACTCGCCGACCGGCACCTCGTTCGCCACCGGGCTGGTGGTGGAGTCGGGGGGGATGATCGTGACCTCGTCGGACGCGGTTCCCGGATCGCGATCGGTGACCGTGGTGGAGCCGGACGGAACCTCCGCCCCCGCCACCAAGGTGGGCTTCGATCCCCCCTCGGGGCTCTCCGTGCTGAGGATCGCCGACGACCTGCCCGCCGCCAATTTCGACTTCGCCGGCCCGTCCACCGGCTCGGTGGCCATGGCCCTGGCCCTCCTGCCGGATCACCGGACCGGGGGGGCGCCGACGCCGAAGCTCTATGCCGGGACGGTGGTGTCGGCCGGGGTGGCCCTGGACCTCGACCGGGTGAGCACCACCTTCGCCGCCATCGGGGTCGAGGTGCCGCTCACCCCGTCCGACGTGGGATGCCCGCTCCTCGACCGGGGAGGTCAAGTGGTCGGGATCCTCGAGCGGTCCGGAGGCCAGGGGCTGTCCAGTGCATCGACCTTCCTCCCGGCCGAGCTGGTGTGGGGGGTGGCCGAGCAGCTCGTCGCCTCCAGCACGGTGGAGACCGGGTGGATCGGAGTGACCTCGGCCAATGCCGTGCTGCCGGGCGCCTCACCCACCCCGGTGGGTGCGCTGATCGACTCGGTCGACCCGGGGGGCCCGGCGGCGATCGGCGGGATCGAGCCCGGGGACGTGGTCACCAGTGTCGACGGCTACCGCGTCCGGTCGGCGGCGGAGTTCAAGACCCGGGTCTACGTCGACCCCCCGGGGACCGACGTGGCGGTGACCCTGGATCGGGCCGGGACCACCGAGACCCGGCGCCTGGTGGTGGGCCACGCCGACCCCGATGCACCGGAGGCCAGTTCATCCCCGTAGCATGAGGGCATGGCACCGCCCGAACCCGGGGACGCGGGGAACCCGTTCCAATCGTTGCTCGGTGACCTCATGAACATGCTCGGCACCAACGCCCCGAACCAGTGGGAGATGACCCGCTCGTTCGCCCTCAACGTGGCCACCGGAGGGACCCCCGAGGCCAACGTCGAGCCGATCCAGAGGATCCAACTCGAACAGCTCGCCCGGGTGGCCGAGCTCAACGTGACCGAGGCCACCGGCCTGCCGGTCGCGCCGGACGGCCGGCGTCTGACCTGTGTGCCGGTGAGCCGGGGCGACTGGACCCTCCGGGCCCTCGAGTCGTGGAGGACCCTCCTCTCCGCCATGACGCCGCCGGCCGGGCCGGCGCCCTCCGGACCGACCAGCCCGGACAGCTCGTCATCCGACCCGTTCGCCGGCGAGGATCCGATGGCCGGTCTCGGCGATCTACTGGGTCAGTGGGCGACGGCCATCGGGCCGATGCTCTTCGGGCTGCAGGTCGGTTCGGTGGTCGGCCACCTCGCCCACCGGGCCCTCGGCCAGTACCCGCTGGCCGTCCCGTGGTCCCCGTCCGACGAGCTCGTGGTGGTGACCGACAACATCGCCTCGTTCGCCGCCGACTGGAGCCTGCCCGAGGAGGAGGCCCTGCTGTGGGTCTGCGCCCGCGAGCTGGCCTCCAACTCGGTGCTCACCCGTCCCGCCATCCGGGTCCGGATGGAGGAGCTGTTGCTGGCCCTGGCCGAGTCCTCGGCCAGCGCCCAACAGGACCTGGCCGGACGCCTGACCGCCCTCGGCGGCCCGGACAGCCCGGAGGGAACCGGCATGGACCTCGAGTCGCTGCAGGGGATGCTCGGTGACCCCGAGGCCCTGCTCGGCGAGCTGCTCACCCCGGAGTCCCGACGCTCGTCCGACCAGCTCACCGCGCTGGCCGTGGTGATCGACGCCTATGCCGACCACATCGCCACTCTGGTCGGCGAGAAGCTGGTCGGCTCCCACTCCCAGCTGGCCGAGGCCTGGTACCGGCGCCGCATCGAGCGGGGCAAGGGCGAGGAGGCGGCCGGCGCCCTCTTCGGCCTCGACCTCGACCAGACCCAGGTGGATCGGGGCCGGTCGTTCGTCAGCGGGGTGGTGGAGCGGGCCGGCGAGGACGGACTGAGCCGCCTGTGGACCTCGGAGCGCAACCTCCCCACCCCCTCCGAGGTGGACGCTCCCGGCCTGTGGCTGGAGCGGATCAGCCTTCCCGAGCTCGACCAACCCTCCGGGGACTGAGCCCGGGGGCCGCCGATGGCGCGGTCAGCCCTCGGCGGACGGGGCGGCCTCGGGGGATGCGACTGCGGCCGGCTCGGCTGGCACCGCCTCCTCCTCGGGAACGCCCAGATCCCACTCGAGGAGGATGTTCTCGCGCTCGGCGTCGCGGATCACCCGCTCACGATTCCGGCGGTACTGGGGATCGTGGGGCGGGAGCAGGACCAGCCGGGCCATGGTCCGGCGGCGGAACTCCTCGATGAAGGCGGGGTCGCCGAAGTCGGAGCGCACCTCCCAGTGCGGGGCCACCGGACCGAGGTACACCACCCGCACGTGACCGACCGGAGGCAGCGGCTCCTCGGGCTCCTCGGGGAGCGTCTGGTCATCGGTGACCGGGGTCATGACAGTGGGTCCTCCTGGGATCGCGGCAGTGAGCAGCCTACCCGCCGGCCGGGAGCACCCCGAGCGTCACGCTGACGGTCATCCGGGTGGCGCCCCGGTAGATCCCGAGGGCCACCTGGTCGCCGGGATGGAGCGGATGGATGGCGGTATGCAGGTCGGCCGGGCTGGTCACGGTGGTGCCGTTGAGCGAGACGATCACGTCGTCGACCTGCAACGCCGCCTTCCCCGCCGGGCTGCCCGGCTGGACCGACAGGACCAGCGCACCCGAGGACGGAGTGAGGTGGTCCTGCTCCTGGAGGGCCGGCGTCACCGATCCCACCGTGACGCCGATGTAGGCGGTGTTGGCCGGGATGGTGGCCGGGGGGGTCGATCCGGCCCCCCCGGTTCCGCCTTGGCGCAGCTGGGCCAACAGCGGCTTGACCGAGTCCACGGTGATGGCGAACCCGATGTTCTGGGTGGGGGCGTTCCCCGAGCTGCTGGAGGCCACCGCGGTGTTCATGCCCACCACCTGGGACTGGGAGTCGACCAGCGGGCCGCCCGAGTTCCCGGGATTGATGGCGGCGTCGGTCTGGAGCAGACCGGTGAGGTTCTCGGTCTGACCGCTGTCGTTCTGGGCCGAGAGGGTGCGGTTCTCCGCCGAGACGATGCCCTCGGTCACCGACGGCCCACCGGCCAGGGCCAGTGCGTTGCCGATGGCCAGGACGGTGTCGCCCACCCGGGTCCGTGACGAGTCACCGAAGGTGACGGTAGGCAGACCGGAGACGTGGTCGATCTGCACCAGGGCCACATCGACGCTCGGATCGGTGCCGATGACGTGGGCCGGGAGCGCCTTGGTCTGTCCGAACAGCGTGACGGTGACGGTCGAGGCACCGGAGACCACGTGATTGTTGGTGAGCACCTCCCCGTCGGGCGTGAGGATCATGCCGGTGCCCGCCGCCTCCACGAAGTCGCCGGACCCCGAGGTGCCACCGGACTGGCTGTCGATGGCCACCACGGCCGGCTCGACCCGGGCCAGCACCGCCTGGATGTCCTGGGGATGCGCGAGTGCGCTCCGGTTGGGGAAGAAGCTCCTCACGATGGTCTGCTGGCTGCCGGCCCCGACCACCGCGCCCACCAGTGCCCCGACCGTGGCCGCCAGCACCGCGGTGATGACGACCACCCAGAGCCACGTGCGCCGGGCCAGGGTGTGGCGCACCAGGCGCGGCGCCGGCAGGGACGGGTAGGCGTAGGGATAGCCGGGCGGCGCGGCCGGCGGCCCGTACCCGCCCGGGTAGTACGGGTAGGCGGGGTACCCGCCGTAGGCCGGATAGGCCGAGGGCGGCGGGTAGGCGGGTGGGGCCGGATAGGCCGGGGGGGCCGGCACCGGGGCCAGGCCCGGGGGACGATCCGGTGGTGGTCCGGGGGGCGGCGGCACCGGATCCGATCCTCGGGGCTCGGCCGGGGCCGAGATGGAAGGAACCGTCCGGGGGGCGTCCGGCACCTCGGGACCGCCGGCCGGCGGTTCGACGGGGCCGGGGCCCGAGGCTTCATAAGAAGCCCCTGGTGCCTCATAAGAATATTGTGAGGATTCCATCAATACCGGCCCATTTCGCCCT
Organism: Acidimicrobiales bacterium; assembly: GCA_036511875.1. Classification (GTDB taxonomy): domain Bacteria; phylum Actinomycetota; class Acidimicrobiia; order Acidimicrobiales; family RAAP-2; genus Bog-756. The sequence continues at coordinate 1,395 of DATCBL010000014.1, read as the reverse complement.
GCGGAAGAGACGCGAATGCGAGACTAGTGGGGTAACGGAAGGCGGCGGCACAGAGCTCGCATCTCGCGCTGGATTCGCACCGCAGCCTCCTCGAGATCGATGGAGGGATCATGGACACGGAATGGATGAGCATCGGGAAGTGCAAGGACCTTTCCCCTTCCATCTTCTTTCCCAGTGACGGGGTCGGCGTGCAGGCGGCCCAGCGCATCTGCGCCGAGTGCCCGGTGTCCGAAGCCTGTCTGCAGTACGCGCTGGAGGAGCGGGTCGACCACGGGGTGTGGGGCGGCACGTCCGAGCGCGAGCGCCGGCGCATGCTGCGCCGGCGGCGAATCGGTCGCCTGGCGCCCGTCTGACCCATGAGCCGGCGCCACTGACGTGCCCGCTCGGGGGACGTCGTTCGAGTGCGTCGTCAACATCAGCGAGGGTCGCGACCGCTCGGTCATAGACGCCATCGCCTCGGCCGGTGGTGAGCACCTGCTCGACCGGCACTCGGACGCCGAGCACCACCGATCGGTCCTGACCCTCGGGGGACCCCTGGACACAGTCGAGGCCGCGGCCCGCGCCGTGGCCGCCGTCGCCGTGGCCGCCATCGACATGCGCACCCACGTGGGGGTGCATCCCCGCCGGGGCGCGGTCGACGTGGTGCCCTTCGTCCCCCTGGGCGCCGCGGCTCCCGATGGCGACGCGTGGTGCCGTGCGCTCCAGGCTCGTGACCGCTTCGCCGAGTGGGCCGGTTCCGAGCTCGGCGTCCCGTGCTTCCTGTACGGACCGGAACGGACCCTCCCGGACATCCGTCGCCATGCCTTCTCGTCGCTGACCCCGGACTCCGGTCCCCCGGCCCCCCACCCGACCGCGGGAGCCACCGCGGTCGGGGTCCGCCCGGTGCTGGTGGCCTACAACGTGTGGATCGCCGACCGGAGCGGAGGGGCGCCGGACGACGTCCTGTCCCTGGCCCGGGCGCTGGCCGCCGGCCTCCGCGGGCCCTCGATCCGGAGCCTGGGACTTCCGCTGGCCTCCGGGGCCCAGGTCAGCTGCAACCTGATCGACCCCTCCGGGGCCTCGATCACCCAGGTCTACGACACGGTGGTCGCCGGGGCCCGGGCCCGGGGCTACCCGGTGGTCCGGGCCGAACTGGTCGGGCTGGTGCCGGAGGCCACCCTCCGGGCCGTGCCCCGACCGCGCTGGTCCGAGATGGACCTCGGCGAGGACCGGACCATCGAGGGCCGGATGCTCGAGCGGGCCGCCCCGACCGACGGCGGCTGAGCCCGGTCAGGCGCTGGCCGTCGCCCGGCGCTGCATGGCCCGCTGCCGGCGGAGCCGACGGCGCTCCCGCTCGGACAGTCCCCCCCAGATCCCGAACTTCTCCCCGTTGGCCAGGGCGTATTCGAGACAGTC
>DATCBL010000013.1:0-7368 GCA_036511875.1 Acidimicrobiales bacterium | reverse complement strand
CGTCCACGTAGGTGCCGTCGCTGCGGATCAGCCGGGCGTTCACCGCCGCGGTCAGGGTGGCTCGTCGGCGTCGCTGGACCGCCACCTCCTCGGCCGGTCGGTCGAGGACCACCCCCAACGCCGCGGCCCGGCGGAAGACGTTCACCCCGAGGACGTTGAGCCGGGTGACCACCGGGTAGTCGTAGTAGATGCTGGTCGCCGGCAACGACGTCACCAGCCTGGTGTCGACGGCCACCGATCGCTGGACGTACTCCGAGATCCGCCGCACCGCCGGATAGACCTCCTCCACCAGCGCCCGGTCGCCGGTGTGCAGCCAGTACTGCCACACCCACTCCACATAGGCCTCGGTGGACTCGTTGATGTCCTCCGCTCCGAGTCCGGTGGGATAGATCTTGTTGACCGCGCTGTTGGGCCAGTAGCGCTTCTGGGACTGGGCGAACTCGACCAGCGACTTGCGGGTGAGGTTCTGCTCGCCGAACGCCGCCATGGCCGTGCGCGACTCGTTGAAGCCGTCGAACAGCCAGGAGCCCTTCTCCCGCGTCGGGGTGTCGATGTACTGCTCCTGCGCGGTGTAGAGGGCCGAGTGCGCGCCCAACTGGAACTCGGCGTCCACCGTGGCCTCGGACGAGGAGAAGGTGGCCGGGGGCTGGGCCGGCAGGGCGGTGTGCCGGGCCAGGGCCACCACGTCGCCGGGGGCCAGCCCTTCGCCGGGGTCGTCGATCTGGAAGTACCGGAACCCCAGGTAGTCGAAGGGGTGGAACTGCTCGACTCCTCCACCTCGCTGCACATAGCTGTAGCTCATGTCGGTGTGCTGGGTCCCGTGGGCCACCGACACCTGGCCGGGCACGCCGTCGAAGGGCTGTCCGGCCTCCGGCTGGTCGAGGAGGAAGCCGGCTCGCATCGTCACCAAGCGGCCGGCCACGCCCTGGTGGAAGGTGACGGTGGGGACCGCGGCGTAGACCTTGCCGAAGTCGGCCACCACCGCCCCCGACGCCAGGGTGGTGAGGGACACCGCCGGCACCGGCTCCTCGACGATGCGGGTCCGCACCGGCGCCAGGTGGGTCCAGGGCGCGGTGGGCGCCCGGCCCAGCACCACGGCCGGGGCCCAGGCGCGGTCGTCGAAGCCCGGCAGCTGCCAGCCCGACGGCTGGGCCGTTCCGTCGATGTTCTCGGTGTGGTCCACCAGGTCGCCCTCCAGGTCCCGCTGGGTGTCGGGGAGCCAGGCGCCCTTGGCCACCCGCCACCTCCCGTCCGTTGTCACCCGCTGGAGGCGGCCGTCGGGATAGTGGACGACCAGCTCGGCGATCACCCCGGGGCTGCCGGCCGGGTGACCCTTGGTCGGACCCTGCCAGTTGGACACGATGCCCACCGCGTTGGCCGCCCCCGGACGGAGGAGCGGGGTCAGGTCCAGGGCCTCGTAGTACATGGAGTCGGGATAGCTGTAAGCCTGGCCCTTCCCGGCCCGCACCCCGTTGACGTACAGCTCGTACTGCTGGTCGCCCGAGACGTAGGCCCGGGCCCGGTCGATCCGCCCCCCGGGCAGTGAGAACTCCGTCCGGGCGTAGGTGTACTGGTCGGGCTCGGTGGTCTCGTTCTCGATGCGCCGGATCCACGAGGCGTGCCAGTCATGGTTGGCCAATCCGATCTCGAAGGCGGCCGGCGCCGACGATGGTCCGGGGCGGCCGGCGGCATCCCAGGTCTGCACGGTCCAGCGGTAGGCCGCGTCGGAGGCCAGGGTGGGTCCGGCATAGGGCAGGAAGGCCTGGGCCGCCGAGGCCACCCGGCCGCTGTCCCAGACCGTGGCACCGCCCTGCGAGCCCACGACGGGACCGGAGACGACGATGCGATAGGCGCTCTGGCGGGCGCCGCGACGCGGATCCTGCAGCTGCCAGGAGAAGTAGACGTCGTCGATGGCCAGCCCGAGGGGAGCCACCAGCCCGTCGACCCGCAACGACGCCGGGGGTCCGGGCCGGTCCGGCGGTGGGTCGGCCCCGGCCACGCCGGCCTCCGTGGGGCCACCGGTCACCGACCCGGTGCCCAGGGGGGCGATGGCCAGACCCGCCGCCCCGAGCAGCCCTCCACCCAGCAGCTGGCGGCGGTTCATCACCCAGCTCGTCGATGGTCGTCCTTCGGTCCCCTCCGCCATGCCGGCCACAGTAATTGGTGCCCGGACCGCCAGCCTGGCCAGCCGGCGGGTCGACGGTAGGATGCCGCCATGGTGGCCCCGGAGCTGGTCTACGTCACCCAGGTGGCCCCGTACCGGGACGGGCCGGCGGGGGCCCACGGCGTGCTCGACCAGTCGGCCACGGCCGTCGGCGAGCTGGCCGAACTGGCCGGCCTCGGCTTCCGCCGGGTGACCGACGTGCGCACCCTCGATCCGGTCGACCTGGGAGCCGCGGCGGTGGTGGCCCTGTTCACCATCGGCGAGACCCCGTGGTCGGCCGACCAGCGAACCGTGCTCCTCGACGCGGTCCGCTCCGGCCGGACCCAGGTCTTGGCCGTGCACTCGGCCACCGACTCCTGTTACGGGTGGGACGACTACCGGCTGCTGGTCGGGGCCCGGTTCGACGGCCACCCCTGGACCCGACGGTGCACGCTCGACGTCGTCGATCCCGGACACCCTTCGGTGGCCCACCTCGGGCCGACCTGGGAGTGGCACGACGAGGTCTACACCTTCCGGGACCTCCGGCCCGATGCCACCGTGGTCCTGCGCGCCCGGGCCGAGGAGCTCCCCCTCGACGACGAGGGCGGTGACGGCCAAAGGCCGTCCATCGGATACCCGCTGTCGTGGCACTTCCTCGAAGGGGACGGGCGGGTCTTCTCGACATCGCTGGGGCACTTTCCCCACGCCTGGGAGAGCCTCGACTACCTCGAGCATCTCCGCGGCGGCCTGGCCTGGCTGACCCGCCGGGCCGGCTGAGCCTCGAGCTCGCTCACCCCAACCGGTGGGCCTCGGAGCCGTCGGTCCGGTCCACGACGACACCCTCCCAGCCCCGGAGCTGCAGGGTGCCGGCCACCGCCTCCCCGTCACGAGGCCGGTCGGTCCCGAGGAGCACCGACCCGGTGACCCGGTCCACCGACCCCGGGCCGTCGGTCAGGTTGACCGCCACGAGGGTCCGCTCACCGCGGCTCCACGCCCAGGTGCCGCGGGTCGACTCGACCGACCGGTAGCCACCGGAGCGGAGGTCGGGGGTCCGACGCCGGAGGGCGACGAGGTCTCGGGTCAGGTGGAGCAGGGAGTCGGGATCACCCCGCTGGTCCTCGACGTTGCCGGCGGCCAGGTCCCCGAAGGGCAGCCACGGGCGCACTCCCGGTCCGGTGAACCCTCCCCCGGGGACATTCCTCCAGGGCATCGGCGTCCGCATGCCGTCCCGTCCGGCGTAGTAGGGCCAGTAGCGGACGCCGAGCGGGTCGCGCAGGTCCTCTCTGGCCACCTCTACGTCGCCCAGGCCGATCTCGTCACCCTGGTAGAGGACCGGGGTTCCCCGGAGAGAGAGGAGAAGCAGGAGGGCGGCGCGGGCCCGGACCGGGTCGTCCCCGGCCCACCGGGTGGCCAGGCGGGACATGTCGTGGTTGGACCCGGTCCACGCCGGCCAGGCCCCGGTGGGCAGGGCGAGCTCGGTGGCCTCGACGATGGTCCGCATGGCCGGCTCCTCCAGGGGGGCGCTGATGAACGGGAAGTTGAAGGCCAGGTGGAGCTGGTCACGTCCGTTCCCGTAGAAGGCGGCCAGGGACTCGACCGGCTCCACCGGGGTCTCCCCCACCAGCACGCCCCCGGGGTAGGCGTCGATCAGTCGCCTCCACCGTCGGATCACGTCGTGCACCTCGGGCCGGTTCCCGCTGTAGACCGGGCGCTGGCCGAACAGCTGCATGTCCAGGGGATCGGCCTCGGTGGCCGGCGGATTGTCCCGCAGCAGGGCGTCCTTGATAATGATGTTGCACACGTCGATGCGGAATCCGGCGACCCCCCGGTCCAGCCAGTAGGCCAGGATGCCGTCGAACTCCCGGCGCACGTCCTCGTTCCACCAGTTGAGGTCGGGCTGCTCGACGAGGTGGTTGTGCAGGTAGTACTGGCCGGTGGCGTCGTCGAGGGTCCACGCCGGCCCCCCGAAGCTCGAGACCCAGTTGTTGGGTGGGGAGCCGTCGGGTTTGGGGTCGGCCCACACATACCACGAGCGGTGGGAGGCGTCCCGGGACGACCGGGCGTCGACGAACCAGGGGTGCTGGTCGCTGGTGTGGTTGGGGACCAGATCCATCAGCACCCGGATGCCCCGGCGGTCCGCCTCGGCGATGAGCCGGTCGAGGTCGTCCGACGAGCCCAGGTCGGGCTGGATGGCCCGGTAGTCGCTCACGTCGTAGCCCCAGTCGGCATTGGGTGAGCAGGTCACCGGGCTGAGCCAGACCCCGTCCACCCCCAGCCACTCCAGGTGGTCGAGGTGGTCGATGACGCCGTTGAGGTCACCGGTGCCGTCGCCGTCGGAGTCGGCGAACGAGCGGGGGTAGACCTGGTAGAGGACCCCGGTCCGCCACCACGGGCCCTCCTCGTCGGGGGGGTGCTCGACCACGCTAGATCCGGGCGGCCGCGGCCTGACGCCACGGGGTCATGTCCAGGCTGGGATAGCGCGCCGCCACGCCCCGAAGGGTCTCCTGGTTCCAGTAGGGGTGGCCGGGCTCGGGAAAGCCCAACACCGTGAGCTGCCGGAGCTCGGCCTGGCCCATGAACCGGTGCCAGGCCATCCCCTCGGCCGCCTGCGGCCAGGCCTGGAACCCCAGCCAGTCGGTGCCCACCGGCTTGAAGGCCACGTGGAGGAGGAAGCGGGCGGCGCCGGGCTCGGTCAGGGCGGTGCCCCGGTGGTAGACGTCGGGTCGGTACGCCAGCAGCGATCCGGCCGGGCCCGAGGCCGGCTCCTCCTCGGCGTAGAGCGAGGCGTACTCGGACAGGCTGAGGTAGGTCCGCTCCACCGGGATGTCGGCGGTGAGCCGGCGGGGCACGATGCGGGTGGCGGCCCGCTCGGGGGTGACGTCGCTCAGGTAGACGAAGAGCTCGAGGTGCTGGAAGCCCACGTCGGCCCGCGGCACCACCAGGGTGTGGTTGCCGTAGTCGACGTGGAGGAGCTGCTCGTCGTCGGCGTGGCCGGGGAAGTACTTGGCACTGGCCAAGCCCTGATAGAGCCGGACGTGTTCCGTTCCCAACAGGTCCTGGGCCAGGTCGATGAGGGCGTGGTGGACGCACAGGCGGTTGAGGGCCATGCTCTCGAAGGGGAAGACCGGCTTCTCGGCCTTCCCCCGGACGTCGAACCCACCCTCGCGGTCGGGTCGGGGGGCGGCCGGGATCGCCTGGGTCGAGGGGAAGAGATCAGCCAGCGCGGCCTGTGCCGCCCCGATGTCGTCGGCCGGCAGGAGGTCCTCCACCACGCACCATCCGTCGGTGCGCCAGCGGTCCCGGTGTTCCGCGTCGAGAGGGGGCCGTTTCACCGGCCTGTTCTACCAGCGCCCGACCGGGGTGTCCCCCCGGACGGTAAGACGACGGTCCCGCTCCGCGGTCAGCCGGTGGGCAGCGGGGCGAACGGCAAGACATTGACCCAGCAGGTGAACTGAGGGATCCCGTCCTTGGGCATCTTGCACTGGGTGGAGGGCGGTGCGTTGACGTGCAGGCGCACCACCTGGTACTCGGTGGGGCCGTAGCGCTTGTTCGGCCCGTAGCTCAGGATGGGGGTGTTGGTCCCGGGGAAGTTCCTGATCCGGGACAGGGCGGTCACGAAGGTCCGGCGGTTGAGATCGGGCCCGGCGTCCCGGGCCGCGGTGGCGAACAGCCGGATGGCCTGGCACCAGCCCTGGACGGGGCCCTGCTCCTCGATGAAGTCGCTCAGGTTGCCCGGCGGCACCTGGGGGTAGGCCCGATGCCAGATGACCCAGCAGCTGCGGACCGCGGGATCGTAGCCCCCCTGGCTGGCCGGTCGGTCGTCATCGATGCCGGCCAGCGTCTCGGTGGTCAGGCCGTCTTGTCCGTCGAGGGCGGCGGCATAGGGGACGGGGAGCAGGCCCAGCGCCGACTCGATGCTCGACTCGTAGTCGCTGAGCAGGAGCCGGGGGAAGTACTGCTGATCGGTCTCGGCCTGGAGGTACGGGTAGAACACGTTGAAGGGGATGAGCGGGATGACCGAGGTGATCCCGGCGCTGCGGAGCTGTTGGACCACCAGGGGGGCCTCGCTGTCAGTGGTGGCGGTGTCGGACGGGTCCGAGGCGATGGTCTCGACCACCGGGGTCACGCCGGCCCGGCTGAGGTCGGGCAGCAGGTAGTTCTTGAGGGCCAGTTGGTCCGAGGCCCGGTCACCGGCCACGACCGCCACCTTCTTGCCCTCCAGGAGGCCGGAGCTGAGGCCCCAGTTGACCACGGCCTGGAGCACGGTGGCCTGGTCCGGACCGGTCCACCACAGGTACGGCGAGCCCTTGTTGGTCCAGTCGGTCACGGTGGTCCACTGCGCGATCATCGGGGTCTGGCCCTCCTGGGTGATGCACAGCTGATTGTCTCCGGTCCAGTCCCCCACCCCGTCCAGCACCGCGAACGCCGCCGGCGACCCCTCGGTCCAGGTCTTGCACAGGGCCCGCATGGCCGTCTCGCTGGCCGGATCGAAGTTGGTGATGATCGGGTTGATGCTCCGCCCGTTGATGCCACCCGACTTGTTGACCGCCTTGACGAACAGCAGGATGGCCTTGGTCTGCTCGCCGTACTCGGCGTCCTGGGCGAAGCCCTCCTTCCCGGCCAGCGAGTTGAGGGACACCACCGGGAAGACGACGTTGATGACGTGCCCGGTCACCCCCCGGCCGGAGGTGCTCGCCTGGGAGACGGGGACCGGCCCCCCCGGGGAGCTGCCGGTCGTGGCGACGGCCGGCTGCGAGCTCGACGGCGCCGAGGCCACCCACAGGCCGGCCCCGACCAGGACCGCGCCCACCATGGCCAGCGTTCGGATCTGAGTGGCTCGTGGGCGTCGGGCGAAGTGGCCCCAGGACCGGACCAGAGCGGTCAGTGGATTCCAACGGCTGGTCCCCCGCATGCCCTTCCCCTCCATTCCTCGCCGCCCGTACCGTAGCCAAGTCCGGATGGGGAGGCCCGGCACCGGCCGGAATGTCGCCGATCCGGCTCGGTTGGTTAGGTTGGGAGGCGGGGCCCGTCGACCGACCGGAGTGGCGGAGTGGGACCGACCGCTGCCGCTCCTGTGGACACGACGTCGATCGAGGCCCGAGAAGGAGAGCACCCCAGATGAACGCAGGATCCCCCGATCGGACCGGCGACAGCCTCGTCGATCCGGGCCTGGGGCACGAGGCCGGGCCGGGACCCGCCGCGCCGGCCCCGGCCGGTGTCGGCCC
>DATCBL010000012.1:0-4420 GCA_036511875.1 Acidimicrobiales bacterium | reverse complement strand
GCCCGAGGTGGTCGGCACCGACGGGGTGACCGGGCTGCTGGTGACCCCGGACGACCCCGGCGCCCTGGCCGCGGCCATCGGCCGCCTGCTCGACGACCAGTCCCTCCGGCGCCGCCTGGGCGCGGCGGGGCGCGAGCGGGTCCTCGGGCGGTTCACCTGGCAGGTCACCGCGGCGGGCACCGCGGCCGAGTACCGGGCCCTGCTGGCCGCCGGAGCCCCGGCCACCGGTGCCGTCGACGGCGTCTCTCCCCCCGCGGCCATCGGGACCTCGGCGTGCTGACCGTCGACTACACCCGGCTCGGAGTCGGCTCCGGCGACCGACTGCTCGACCTCGGGTGCGGCTTCGGGCGGCACGCCTTCCAGGCGGCCCGGTTGGGGGCCGAGGTGGTGGCCTTCGACGCCGGGGCCGACGAGGTGCGCAAGGTCATGGACACCTTCGGGGCCATGGCCGTGGGCGGAGAGCTGGATCTCGAGACGGCCCGGGTGGGCTCGGTGCAGGGGAACGCCCTCGTCCTCCCCTTCGAGGACGACTCGTTCGACCGGGTCATCGCCTCCGAGGTCCTCGAGCACATCCCCGAGGACGACGTGGCCATGGCCGAGCTGACCCGGGTCCTCCGTCCCGGGGGGACCATGGCGGTGACCGTGCCCCGGTGCGGCCCCGAGTTCGTCAACTGGGCCCTCTCCGACGAGTACCACGACGTGCCCGGCGGCCACGTCCGGATCTACCGGCAGCGCCAACTGGTGGGGCGGCTGGAGGCCACTGGGCTCCGGGCCACCGGAAGCCATCACGCCCACGGGCTCCACGCCCCCTACTGGTGGCTGCGCTGCCTGGTCGGGCCGACCAACGACCGCCACCCGGCTGTGTCCACCTACCACCGGCTCCTGGTCTGGGACATCGAGAAGGCCCCCAAGGTCACCCGGTACGCCGACCGGCTGCTCAACCCCCTGGTGGGGAAGAGCCTGGTGGTCTACCTGGTCAAGCCGGACGGACGACCGGGCCGGGCGGCGCCGGCCCGGTCCACCCAGGTCGGGCCCGACCGCCCGGTCGCCCCCGTCGTCCGGGAGGCGGTCGCATGAGGTCGATCCCCGAGGTCCCCGGCGTCATTTCGGCCGGCCAGGTCATCGCCACCGCCACGTCCATCGTCTCGCTCCAGCGCCGTGACGGCATGATCGAGTGGTTCCCGGGGGGCCACTGCGATCCCTGGAACCACGTGGAGGCGGCCATGGCCCTGACCGTGGCCGGCATGGACGCCGAGGCCGATCGGGCCTACCAGTGGCTGGTCGACACCCAGCTCCCCGACGGCAGCTGGTTCAACTACTACCTGGCCACCGGCATCGAGGACTCCCGACTCGACACCAACGTCTGCGCCTACCTGGCCACCGGGGCCTGGCACCGCTACGTGTCCACCGGCGAGCTCGAGGGCTTGGAGCAGCTGTGGCCGGCCGTCGAGGCCGGGGTGGACTTCGTGCTCCGGTGGCAGCGTCCCGACGGCTCGATCCACTGGTCGCTCGATCCCTCAGGGTTCCTCGAGGAGTACTCCCTCCTCACCGGCTCGTCCTCCATCTACCACAGCCTCCGCTGCGCCATCGCCAGCGCCGAGCGCCTGGGCCACGAGCGACCGGACTGGGAGCTGGCCGCCGGACGGCTGGCCCACGCCGTGGCCCACGGGCCCGAGGCGTTCGCCCCCAAGGAGGAGTTCGCCATGGACTGGTACTACCCGGTCCTGGCCGGGGCGCTGACCGGTGAGGCCGCCCACCGCCGGATGGAGGAGCACTGGTCGAAGTTCGTGATGGAGGGTCGGGGGGTCCGCTGCGTGTCGACCGGGGAGTGGGTGACCGCGGCCGAGACGGCCGAGTGCGTGCTGGCCCTCGACGTCCTGGGCCGGGACGACACCGCCCTCGAGCTGCTGACCTGGGCCCAGGCCCTGCGCAACGAGGACGGCTCCTACTGGACCGGCCTGGTCTATCCCGAGGAGGCCACCTACCCTCCCCTCGAGCGTTCGTCCTACACCGCCGGGGCCATGATCCTGGCCGCCGATGCCCTGAGCCGGAGCACGCCGGCCTCGGGCATCTTCCGGGGGGAGGGCCTGCCCAGCCACCTCGACCTCACCGAGCCGGCCCCGGACTCGCCGGTCGAGCCGGCGGTGCGATTCCCGGGCTCCCCCGGCCCGCACTGACCGGCCGTCCGGCCTGGGCCGCCCGGCGGCGGCCCACAGGGACCCTCGAGTCCCCGGCGGTAGGTTCGGAGAAGGAGGAGGGCACCTCACCGCCGACCTGGCGGCCGAGGGATCAGAGCCGGCGCAGGACCCGGAGCGATCCGCACTCCCCGTCCTCGACGAACTCCCCCGAGTCGATGGCGGCCCGCCAGATATCGTAGGGGGGACGTCCCCCGTCCGACGGGTCAGGGAAGACGTCGTGGATGGCCAGCCAGCCGTCCTGCACCACCAGCGGGGCCCATCCCCGGAAGTCGGCCCAGGCCGGCTCGACGCCGTGGCCCCCGTCGATGAAGCAGAAGGCCAGCGGGGTCGACCAGTGGGAGGAGATGGTGGGCGAGTCGCCGACCAGGCCGATGACCGAGGCCTCCAGCCCGGCGTCCATCACCGCCCGTCGCCAGTGGGGGAGGGTGTCGATGCGCCCGGTGGCCGGGTCCACCAGGGAGTCGTCGTGGTGCTCCCAGCCGGCCTGGTTCTCCTCGGAGCCGTGGTGGTGGTCGAGGCTGAAGACGACGGCCCCGGTCTCCTCGGCCGCCGCTCCCAGGTAGACCGTCGACTTCCCGCACCACGCCCCGATCTCCACCAAGGTGGCCCGGTCGAAGGAGGCGCCGGCCCGGAGCGCGGCCAGGTACAGGGCCTCACCCTCGTCGTCGGGCATGAACCCGGTGGCCAGTCGGGCCTTGGCGAACAGCTGTTGGCGGCGCAGGGTCCTCTCGGGGTGGTCGACGGCCCGGAGCGTGGGGGAGGCGTCCATGCCGCCAGCCTGTCACGACGGGCCCCGGTCCGACTGGTCATTGCCCCATCGGCGCTGGTCAGGGCCACATGCCGCGGTGCCGGCGGGGTCTCCACTTTCGCTTTCGGGCCCCGGCACCTACCATAAGGGGTCTGCGGGCTTGGGCGTCGGGGGGGAGGGTGCATGGGATCCATCGAGAAGAAGCGAATTGGCGTGCTCGTGGTGGCCTACAACGCGGCCTCCACGCTGGCCAAGGTGCTCGACCGCATCCCCGACTCGATCCGACCGGAGATCGAAGAGGTGATCGTCAGCGACGATCACAGTGACGACTCCACCTACCTGGTCGGCCTGGGCTACCAGCAGATCTCCGACCTGCCCATCACCCTGATCCGCCAGCCGGCCAACCTCGGCTACGGCGGGAACCAGAAGGCCGGCTACGCCCTGGCCATCGAGCACGGCCTCGACATCGTGGTCATGCTCCACGGTGACGGCCAGTACGCCCCGGAGTCCCTGCCCGACATCGTGGCCCCGCTGATCAGCGGCGAGGCCGACGCGGTGTTCGGCTCCCGCATCATGATCAAGGGGGCGGCCCGCAAGGGGGGCATGCCCCTCTACAAGTACGTCGGCAACCGCATCCTGTCCCGGTTCGAGAACGCCGCCCTCGGGACGGACCTGTCCGAGTTCCACTCCGGCTATCGCGCCTACGCGGTGAGCGCGCTCAAGCAGATCCCCTTCGAGCGGAACTCCGACGGGTTCAACTTCGACACCCAGATCATCATCCAGCTGCACGACGCGGCCATGCGCATCGCCGAGGTGCCGATCCCCACCTACTACGGGGACGAGATCTGCTACGTGGACGGCGTGGGCTACGCCGCCGACGTGACCAAGGACGTGGTGGCCTACCGCCTGCAGAAGGCCGGCTTCGGCGACGGGAGCCGCATCGCCCTCAGCGAGGAGTACCAGCTGAAGCCCAGCGAGGACAGCTCGCACGGCCGCATCTCCAACCTGCTCAAGTCGAAGCCGCCCAGCCGGATCCTCGACCTGGGTTGCTCCAGCGGCCTGCTGGCCCAGCGTCTCGAGGCCATGGGCCACGAGGTCACCGGGGTGGACGTGAAGGAGATCGCCGGCGTCACCGAGCGGACAAGTTCGTTCGTGGCCGCCGACCTGAACGACGGGATCCCCTCCGAGGCGGGGACGGGATTCGACGTCGTGCTGGGCGCCGACGTCCTCGAGCACCTCCTCAATCCGGGGGCGTTGATGAGCCAGGCCCGGGAGGCGCTGGCCCCCGACGGGGTGGCGCTGTTCTGCGTCCCGAACATCGCCCATTGGTACCCGAGGTTGCGGTCGACCCTGGGCATGTTCGACTACGACCAGCGGGGCATCCTCGACGCCACCCACCTGCGCTTCTTCACCCGGAGGAGCATCCGCCGGCTCGTCGAGCGCCAGGGGTTCACCGTGCGGCGGATCGAAGCCG
>DATCBL010000011.1:0-3769 GCA_036511875.1 Acidimicrobiales bacterium | reverse complement strand
CACACCTTCATCGACGACCTCGACGGCTTTCCCCGGCTGTTCGTGATCCAGAAGTTCGTACTCACTTTCGGTTCGACTGCTGGCGCTGGATCGTCGACCGCCCCCGCAGCGGGTGCAACATCTGCTGGTGGGGCCCCGCTGTGGGTCGGTGGCACCCCCACCGCCGGGAGCGCCGGACCGTACAGCCTGGCCATTACCGGCTCGATCTACTACACGTCGACGCCGAGCGCTCTGGACGCCTGCACCAAGGCCACGGCCGCCGTCCACTAGTCGCACTGGTCCACCGGTCGGGTGGACCTGATCGGGAGGGCCCTGGTCAGGTTCCGCTGATCTGCATGTCCCCGACGGCCAGGGTCTGGCCGGCGGCGATGCCGGGCAGCCACTCGACATCGGCGCCCACGGCCACCAGGGCCTGCAGGATCCGTTGGAGGGTCGAGGCCACCGTGATCTCGCGCACCGGTTCGGCCAGGCGCCCGTCCCGGATCATCAGGCCCTCCGCCCCGACCGAGAAGTCGCCGCTGATCGGGTTCACCCCGGAGTGGACCCCGGTCATGGACTGGACGAACAGTCCCTCCCCCACCGCGGCCAGCACCCCGGCCTCGTCATAGCCTTCGGGTCCGGCGGCCAGGGTCAGGGCCCGACAGCCGGGTCCGGGCGTACCGGAGAATCCACCGCGGACCGCCGAACCGGTGAAGGACACGCCGGCTCTCGACGCCGAGACGGTGTCGTAGAGGAAGCTGCGCAGCACCCCCCGATCGATGAGGACGTTGCGCCGGCAGGCCAGGCCCTCGGCGTCGTAGGCCGCGGCCCCGTAGGCCCGGGGGTCGGTGGGGTCGTCCACCAGGGTCAGACCGGGGTCCCCGACCTGCTCGCCGATCCGACCGGCGAAGAAGGAGCGGCCCTTGGCCACCGCCTCGCCGGACAGGGCCGAGGACACCACGGACAACAAGGTGCTCGCCACCCGCCGGTCGAAGACCACGGTGGACCGTCCCGACGGGCCCTTGGCGGCGCCGAGCATCCGCACCGCCCGGATCACGGCGTCGGACACCGCCTGGTCCGGGTCCAGACCGGCGAAGCCGCGGTCGACGCTGAAGCCGCTGCCGGTCTGACTGGCCTCCCCCTCGCCGGCGATGACCCCCACCGAGATGTACCCCGAGGTCTTGCGGCTGGACGAGCGGATGCCTTTGGTCGACACCAGGGCCACCTCGACGGATCCGTCGCCGTAGTCGGCATGGTCCACCTGGCGGATCTGGGGGTCGCCCCGGCGCGCCCGGGCCTCGAGGTCGAGGGCCAGGGCCACCTTGTCGGTGGTGGGCACCGACGCCAGTCCGTCGTCCCAGAGATCGACCGGGACCGCGGTGACGCCGTCGGGCTCAGCCAAAGCGACATGCTCGTCCGGGGTGGCGTAGGTGGCATTGTCCCGGGCCTCGGCCAGGGTCTCCTCCAGCACCGACCGTTCCAGCGAGCCGGCCCAGGCGAACCCCAGCTTGTGGTCGACCACCACCCGGATCCCGACACCGGCCGAGGTGGCCGAGGTGAGGGACTCGACCTCGCCGGAGTAGGCACGGATGTCGGTCTCGTCCCCCCGGGCCACGTAGACCTCGAGGTCCTCCCCGCTCCGGGCCCATCCGGCCACCTGCTCGGCCAGGGCCACCGGGTCGTCGGCCCCGGCCCCGGGTCCGCCGGCCCCCACCGCGGCCTCGGTCACCGCGCTCATTCGGCCGTTCCCCCGATGGTGACGCCGGACAGGCGCATGGTGGCCTGTCCGCACCCCACCGGGACGCTCTGGCCGTCTTTCCCGCAGGTACCGGGCGTCATGGCGAAGTCGGTGGCCACGGCGTCGATCCGCTTGAGGATCTCCGGGCCGTTTCCGATCAGGTTGGCGTCCCTCAGCGGCTCGGTGATCCTGCCCCCCTCGATCAGGTAGGCCTCGGTGGTACCGAAGACGAAGTCGCCGGTGGTGGTGTTGACCTGGCCACCGCCGAGCTTGGCCACGTACACGCCCTTCGGCGTCTGGGCCACGATCTCGTCGGCGTCCTCAGTGCCGGGCAGGAGAAAGGTGTTGGTCATCCGCACCATCGGCAGGTGCTGGTAGGTCTGGCGCCGGCCGTTGCCCGACGACACGCGGCCCTCCTTCCGGGCCCGGAGGTAGTCCCAGAGGTAGTCGGTCAGGATCCCCTGGTCGATGAGGACGTTGCGCTGGGCCGGCCGGCCCTCGTCGTCCACCGCGAACGTCCCCCACTCCGAGCCCACGGTTCCGTCGTCGACCAGGGTGACCAGGGGACTGGCCACCTGTTGACCGACCAGGCCGGTGTAGACCGAGGCGTCCTTCACGATGTGGTCGGCCTCGAGGCCGTGCCCGCACGCCTCGTGGAACAGGATCCCCCCGCTGCCCCCGGCCAGCACCACCGGCAGCTCGCCGGAGGGGGCCGGTCGGGCCGAGAGCTTGGAGATGGCCCGGCCCGCCGCCAACTGGGCCAGCTCCTCCACCGACACCTCGTCGAACAGCTCGAATCCGAGGGTCCGGGCCGCCGTCTCGAATCCGGTCTGGAGCCCGGTGTCGCCCGAGGCCACGCACGACACCGAGAACCGGGTGCGGGCCTGCTCGTCGCGGGCGTAGAGCCCTTCGGAGTTGGCGATGAGGACTTGGCGCCTCGATCCCCCGCAGCCCGCCTGGACCTGGGTGATGGCGCCGTCCGAGGCCCGCGCCGCCTCGTCGGCCCTCCGCAGCAGGTCCAGCGAGTCCCCCTTGGAGGCCAGGGTGATCGGGGCCGATCGGCCGTCACCGGAGCCGGAGCTGGTGCGCAGGGGCCCCACGGCCACCGTTCCGGTCCCGCCGCCCCCGCTGCGGGCTACGGCGGAGGCCGCCTCGGCCGCCCGGAGCAGGCCGGATTCGGTCAGGTCGGCGGTGTGGGCGAACCCGGTGGTGTCCCCCGAGACCACCCGGATACCGGCACCCCGCTCGCGCCCCGAGGAGAGCTCCTCGACCCGGCCGTCGTCCAAAAGGGCCGACGAGGTCGACCGGTCCTCGGCGAAGACCTCGGCGAACTCGCCGCCGTGGCGGAGGGCCTCCGCCAGCACCCGCTCCAGTACCGGAGTATCGATCACCACAGCCTCCTCGCTCCACTGCTCGGCGCTCGGTGGCCGATGCCTGCTGCGTCACGTATCGTACCGGCGTGGCTCCACGCACCGGTCTGACGGCCCGAATCGAACTCAAGGTGACCGAGGCCGACACTGCCGAGGCCTGCCGGTCCGGGACGGTCCCGGTCCTGGCCACTCCCCGGCTGGTGGCCCTGTGCGAGGAGGCCTGCTGCAAGGCCATCGACGGCGAGCTCCCCGACAGGTGCACGTCAGTGGCCAAGCGGCTGCAGTTCGACCACCTCGTCCCGGTGGGCGTGGGGGGGACGGTCTGGGCCGAGGCCACCCTCGACCGGATCGAGGGCCGGCGCCTGGTCTTCACCCTCTCGGTCTCCGAGAGCGCCGGCCTGGTGGCAGCGGGCAAGCTGATCCGGGTGGTGGTCGACCGGGACGCCTTCCTGTCCCACGTCCGCTGATCGGCGCCCGCCCTTCAGCCGTCGATGGCCGGGTCGGTCGGGGGTCGGCCTAACCAGGTCAGCCCTTCACCTCACCCCAGTACACCCCGTCCAGCATCCGGGCCAGATGGGCGTGATGGAGGATGGCGTGGTCGGGATCCTCGGGCATCTCCGCCTCGCCGAACCTGATGGAGCGTCGGGTGATCCGGAACATCACGATGCCGTGGCGCAGGGCG
>DATCBL010000010.1:0-7264 GCA_036511875.1 Acidimicrobiales bacterium | reverse complement strand
TGCACCTCGAGGTCGGGCTGGACGGCGGCCGGCCCGGGTGACGGGGACTCGGCCGCCGCCTCGTCCGGCGTCTGCTTTTTGCGACTGAGGATCTTCCGACCCAGCCAGGCCACCGGGTCGTAGCGGGCGTCGACCACCCGCTCCTTCAGGGGGATGATGGCGTTGTCGGTGATCTTGATGTGCTCGGGGCAGACCTCGGTGCAGCACTTGGTGATGTTGCACTTGCCGAGGCCCTGCTCCTGTTGGAGCAGCTCCCGACGGTCGGTGACGTCGAGCGGATGCATCTCGAGCTCGGCCGAGCGGGCGAAGAACCTCGGGCCGGCGAAGGCCGTCTTGTTCTCCTCGTGGTCGCGGATGACATGGCACACGTCCTGGCACAGGTAGCACTCGATGCACTTGCGGAACTCCTGGCTCCGCTCGACGTCGATCTGCTGCATGCGGTAACCACCCGCCTCCTGCTCGTCGGCGGTCTTCTCCCGGGGCTGGAACGGGGGGATCCGCTTGGCCACCTCGTAGTTGTAGGAGACGTCCGTGACCAGGTCCCGCAGGATCGGGAAGGCCCGCATCGGGGCCACCGTGACCGTCTCGCCGGGCGGCAGGGAGTCCATGCGGGTCATGCACATGAGTGCCGGTCGCCCGTTGATCTCCGCCGAGCAGGATCCGCACTTGCCCGCCTTGCAGTTCCACCGGCAGGCCAGGTCGGGGGCCTGGGTGGCCTGGACCCGGTGGATGACGTCGAGGACGACCTCACCTTCTTGGGCCGGCATCACGTACTCGGCGAACTCCCCGCCGGTCTCGTCCCCGCGCCACAACCGCATGGTCACGTCCTCGGCACCGGGCCCGGCGATCTCGTCGGCCATCAGGTTGCCTCCTCGAGCAGTTCGTTCAGGTCGTCGGGCATCTCCGGGATCGGTTCCGGGGTGACAGTGATGGTCCGGATCGAAGGGGTGCCCCCCACGCCGTCGCGGCCACCGGCCAGGATGCGCTCGACGAAGTTGACCGTGCCCAACTCGGGGTCGGGCTTCGGGAAGTCGTCCCGGGTGTGTCCGCCCCGGCTCTCCTTGCGGTTGATGGCGCCGAGCGTCGTGCACCGTGACACCGTCAGCATGGCCGGCAGGTCGGTGGTCAGATTCCACCCCGGGTTGTAGCGCTGCCCCCCGCCGAGGGACACCCGGTTGGCCCGCTCCTCGAGCTCCTCGAGCTTGCCCAGGGCCTCCTCCAGCTCGGGACCGGTGCGGATGATGCCCACCAGGTTCTGCATGGTCTCCTGCAGGTCGTGGTGGATGTCGTAGGGATTCTCGCCGTCCTCGAGGCTGAACGGGGCCACCGCGGCGTCGATGGCGGCGCGGATCTGGCCCTCGTCGGGGGTCACCGGTCCGGAACGGTCGGAGGCGAACTCGGCCGCCCCGATGCCGGCCCGGCGCCCGAACACCAACAGGTCGGAGAGCGAGTTGCCGCCCAGCCGGTTGGCCCCGTGCATGCCCCCGGCCGCCTCCCCGGCGGCGAAGAGCCCGTCGACGGTGGTCGCGGTGGAGTCGGCGTCCACCCGGATGCCGCCCATGATGTAGTGGCAGGTGGGCCCGACCTCCATGGCTTCGGCGGTGATGTCCACGCCGGCCAGCTCCTTGAACTGGTGGTACATGGAGGGGAGGCGCCGCCGGATGTCCTCGGCCGAGCGCCGGGTGGCGATATCGAGGAACACCCCCCCGTGCGGGCTGCCCCGGCCCGCTTTCACCTCGCTGTTGATCGAGCGGGCCACCTCGTCCCGGGGCAGCAGCTCGGGCGGTCGCCGACCGGCGGTGTGGTCGTCGTACCACTTGTCGCCCTCCTCCTCCGAATCGGCTGTCTCCGCCGCGAACATCGGAGGGATGTAGTCGAACATGAAGCGGTGGCCCTCCGAGTTGCGCAGCACCCCACCGTCCCCCCGGACGCCCTCGGTGACCAGGATGCCGCGCACCGACAGCGGCCAGACCATCCCGGTGGGATGGAACTGCACCGCCTCCATGTCGATGAGGTCGGCCCCGGCCCAGAGGGCCATGGCGTGTCCGTCACCGGTGGTCTCCCACGAGTTGGAGGTGATCATCCAGCTCTTCCCGGCCCCGCCGGTGGCCACCACCACCGCCTTGGCCTTGAACACCACGAACTCGCCGGACGGTCGCCAGTACCCGACCACCCCGGAGACGACGCCGTCGGCGTCGTGCAGGAGGCGGAGGACCTTCACCTCCATGAACACCTCGATGCCGTCGGCCACCGCCTTCTGCTGCAGCGTGCGGATGAGCTCGAGCCCGGTCCGGTCCCCGACGTGGGCCAACCGGGCGTAGCGGTGGCCGCCGAAGTCACGCTGGAGGATCAGCCCGTCGGCGGTCCGGTCGAACAGGGCCCCCCAATCCTCGAGCTCGCGCACCCGGTCGGGCGACTCCTGGGCGTGGAGCTGGGCCATGCGCCAGTTGTTGAGCATCTTGCCGCCCCGCATGGTGTCCCGGAAGTGGACCTTCCAGTTGTCCTCCTCGTAGACGTTCCCGAGGGACGCGGCCACGCCCCCTTCGGCCATCACCGTGTGGGCCTTGCCCAGCAGGGACTTGCAGACCAGTGCGGTGCGCAGCCCCCGGGCCCGGGCCTCGATGGCCGCCCGCATCCCGGCGCCGCCGGCGCCGACGATGATGACGTCGAATTCGTGGGTCTCGTACTCAGCCATGGTCCGCTACCCCTTAGAAGTGGAATCCGTAGTCGTGGATGGTGCCGCTGGCCACGAGCCGAACGTAGAGGTCGCTGAAGGCCACGAAGCACAGGCTCATCCAGGCGAACAGCATGTGCCGGGCGTTGAGCGGGGTGAGCGTCTTCCAGATCCGGTGCCGGATGGGTGACCGCGAGAACTGCTTCACCCCGCCTCCGCACAGGTGCCGGCAGGCGTGGCAGCTGAGGGAGTAGAGCCACAGCAGGGTGGCGTTGATGAGCAGCACCGCGGTGCCCACCGAGAAGCCGATGCCGATGCCGGGCTGACGGAAGGCCTCGACGGCGTCGATGGTGAGGATGACGTTGAGCACGAGCCCGAAATAGAAGAAGTAGCGATGGATGTTCTGCAAGAGGAGCGGGAACCGCGTCTCCCCGGTGTAGGCGCCGTGGCCGTCGGACACGGCACAGGCCGGCGGGGCCTGCCAGAACGACCGGTAGTAGGCCTTGCGGTAGTAGTAGCAGGTCAGCCGGAACCCCAGCGGGAAGATGAGGATCAGGAGGGCCGGAGAGATGGTCCACCAGGTGATCACCGTGCCCGGATGGCTGCCGGGCACACAGCTGCCGGTGAGGCAGGGGGAGTAGAACGGCGAGATCAGGTCGCGGTGGAGGGCGGCCCCGGCGTAGTAGTTCTTGTTCACGAAGGCCGCCCAGGTGGAGTAGGCGACGAAGGCGGTGAGCACGGTCACCGTGACTACCGGTTGGAGCCAGTAGCGGTCCTGGCGGAGCGTCGGGACATCGGGCCCGCCTCGGGGCCCGCCCAGTACGACCGGGGTGACGGTGGCGTCCTCCAACGTGGTCAAGTGGTCTCTCCCTGCTCGTGGCCCTGGCGGCCGTGTCCCTGTTCCGGGCCGTGGCCCGCCCTGGTCCGGCGGGCCGTTCCGGCCGCGCCCTGCTTTCCGATCCTCGGTGTTTCGGTCCTTCGGTCCGGGGCCTGGTCCGGCCCCGCCGCGCGCCGGCCCAACGGCCTGATTCGCTGGCGGACCATCATCTTTCCATTCCTGCGGCCCGCTTGCGAGACCGTGGGGGTGAGGGGCCCCTCCGGGCCCGGAGCCGAGGCCGGGGCGACCGGCCGGAGCCGGCCCCGAGCGCCCGGCCCGACGCTCCACCGGCCGATCGACCCGCGTAGGCTCGGCCTCATGACGACTCAGGAGCCCACCGAACCCGCAGACGACGCCCGATCGGTCCGCGACCTCTCCGCCCGGCTCACCCCGCCTCCGGACATCACCACGCTGGGAAGGCTGCGGGACGCCGGGTGGCAGTCGATCCCGGTGGCCGAGGAGATCCGGCGCAACGCCGCCGCCCTCATCGCCGCCGGCCGTCCCCTGGTGACCGGGGTCCTGGGCTTCGAGGACACCGTCCTGCCCCAGCTGGAGAACGCCGTGCTGGCCGGTCACGATGTGATCTTCCTGGGTGAGCGGGGCCAGGCCAAGAGCCGGATCATCCGCTCCATGGTCGGTCTGCTCGACGAGTGGCTGCCCATCGTGGCCCACTCAGAGATCAACGACGACCCCTTCCACCCCATCTCCCGGTTCGCCAAGGATCTCCTGGCGGAGGCCGGCGACGACCTGCCGGTGTCCTGGGTCCACCGCAGCGATCGCTACGGCGAGAAGCTGGCCACCCCGGACACGTCGATCGCCGACCTGATCGGTGAGGTGGACCCCATCCGAGTGGCCGAGGGCCGCTACCTCTCGGACGAGCTGACCATCCACTACGGGCTGGTGCCTCGGCTCAACCGGGGCATCTTCGCCGTCAACGAGCTGCCGGACCTGGCCGAGCGGATCCAGGTCGGCCTGCTCAACGTCCTCGAGGAGCGCGACGTGCAGATCCGCGGCCACCGGGTCCGGCTGCCCCTCGACATGATGCTCGTGGCCACGGCCAACCCCGAGGACTACACCAACCGCGGCCGCATCATCACCCCGCTGAAGGACCGCTTCGGCGCCCAGATCCGCACCCACTACCCGCCCGACGCCGCCACCGAGCTGCGCATCGCCGAGCTGGAGGCCCACCTTCCGGGTCGGGGCCCGGGTGGGGCGCGCCGGGGGGACGGACCCCGGGTCGAGGTGCCCGACTTCATGGCCGAGGTGGTGGCGGAACTGAGCCAACTGGCCCGCGAGAGCCCCCACCTCAACCAGCGCTCGGGGGTGTCGGTCCGTCTGACCATCGCCAACTACGAGACCCTGGTGGCCAACGCCACCCGGCGGGCCCTGCGCAACGGGGAGGACGAAGCGGTGCCCCGGGTCTCCGACCTCCAGGCGCTGGTCTCCTCCACCCAGGGAAAGGTGGAGATCGAGTCGCTGGAGGAGGGGAGGGAGGAGATCCTCCTCACCCAGCTGGTGTCGGCCGCCGTGCTCCTGGTGTTCCGGCGCCGGGTGGTGCTCGACGACCCCCAGGCGGTGGTGGGCTCGTTCACCCCCGACACGGTCGTCCACGCCGGTGACGACCTGCCCGCCTCGGCCTACGCCGGCACCCTGAGCCAGATGCCGGCCCTGTCGTCGCCGGTGCTGGGCCTCACCGGGGGTTCGGAGGACCCCGGGGTGGTGGCCAGCGCGGTGGAGTTCCTGCTGGAGGGGCTGCATCTCACCAAGCGGCTCAACAAGGAGGCCGCCGGGCCCCGGGCCACCTATCGTGGTCGCGGATGACCTGGCGCTTCGACTACCGCCGCTGGGACGGGTCCCAGGACTCGCTGGTCGACGACACCGACTCGGTGCTGTCCCAGCTCACCGACGACCTCCTGGCCAACGGCGATCTGCACGAGGCGCTGCAGCGCATGCTCAACCGCGGCTGGCAGACCCCGGACGGCGAGCAGGTCCAGGGACTCCGCGACCTGCTCGACCAGCTCCGGCTGGAGCGGGAGGAACAACTCGACCGGGGTGATCTCGGGGGGGCGTTCCGGGAGGTGGCCGAGGAGCTCCAGAAGGTGCTGGCCGAGGAGCGCACCGGGATCGAACAGCTCCAGGCCGACGCCGAGGCCTCGGGGGACCAGCGCCGCATGGAGGTCACCAACGAGGTGGCCGACGAGCGCCGCATGCAGTTGGACCTGCTGCCCAGCGACCTGGCCGGCACGGTGCGGAGCCTGCAGGAGTACGAGTTCGTCTCCTCCGATGCCCGTCAGCACTTCGAGGAGTTGATGGAGCGCCTGCGCGAAGAGGTGGCCAAGACCTACTTCGACCAGATGTCCGAGGCCCTGTCCAACCCGGATCCCGAACAGCTGGCCCACATGCGCGAGGCCTTCGACGCCCTCAACCGGATGATCGAGCAGCGGGAGGACGGCGAGCCGATCGACCCGTCGTTCGAGTCGTTCATGGAGCGGTTCGGTGACCTGTTCCCCGGCAACCCCGCCGACCTCGACGAACTGCTGGAGCAGCTGGCGGCCCGCATGGCCGCGGCCCAGGCCATGTGGAACTCGATGTCCCCCGAGCAGAGGAGCCAGCTCCAGGGCCTGGCCGAGTCGCTCTTGGAGGACATCGATCTGCGCTGGCAGGTGGACCGGCTGGCCGGCAACCTCCAGCGGGCGTTCCCCGGGGCCGGGTGGGACCAGCGGTTCCGGTTCCGCGGCGACGAGCCCATGGGCATGGGGGAGGGGACCGACGCCGCCGGCCGCCTGCGGGACCTCGACGACCTGGAGAACTTCCTGCGCTCGGCCACCTCGCCGGCGTCCCTGTCGGAGGTCGACCTGGACAAGGTGCGGCGGCATCTGGGCGATGATGCCGCCCGGTCCCTCGACCGCCTGGCCCGATTGACCAAGCAGTTGCAGGACGCCGGCCTCATCGACCAGCGGGAGGGGCGGTTCGAGCTCACCCCCCAGGGCATCCGGAGGATCGGCCAGCAGGCCCTGGCCGACCTGTTCGGCCAGTTGACCAAGGACCACATCGGCAACCACCGCACCACGTGGACCGGCATCGGTCACGACCGGGAGGAGACCACCAAGCCCTACGAGTTCGGCGATCCCTTCAACCTCGATCTCTCCCGCACGGTCCACAACGCCGTGCGCCGGTCGGGCAGCGGCGTCCCGGTCCGGCTGTCCCCCGACGACTTCGAGGTCATCGAGACCGAGGCCCTGACCCGCTCGGCCACGGTGCTCCTGCTCGACCTGTCCCTGTCCATGCCCATGCGGGACAACTTCGTCCCGGCCAAGAAGATGGCCATGGCCCTCCACACCCTGATCTCCACCCGGTTCCCCCGCGACTACCTCGGGTTGGTGGGGTTCTCCGAGGTGGCCCGGGTCATCGAGCCCGAGGACCTGCCCACGGTGAGTTGGGACTACGTGTACGGGACGAATCTCCAGCACGGCTTGATCCTGGCCCGCAAGATGCTGGCCCATCAGCAGGGCACCAAGCAGATCATCCTGGTGACCGACGGGGAGCCCACCGCCCACGTGATCCCCGACGCCGGTGGGGTGGGCTACGACGTGTACTTCAACTACCCCCCGGTCCCCGAGACGCTCGAGGTGACCCTGGCCGAGGTGCTGCGGTGCACGCGTGCCGGCATCACCATCAACACCTTCCTGCTCGATCCCGATCGGGGCCTGCAG
>DATCBL010000009.1:0-2382 GCA_036511875.1 Acidimicrobiales bacterium | reverse complement strand
CCACGTTCCACCGGGTGGGGTCGTCGTACCAGGCGACCGCCGGGGCCAGCCAGCTGCTCTGGCTGGGGGTCACCCCGGTCCAGACCACCGGCTGGTTGGCCAGGGGACGGACCAACGACGAGTCCGACACCTTGTAGACCTTCCAGGTGGTGTCGAGGGCCTCCCCGTTGTAGCTGGTGCGCCACGGGCCGCTGGAGGCCACCTCGGTCAGGTTCGGGTCGTTGGCCGCCGCGGTCTCCACCGTGGTGGACGAGGCCAGGAAGTAGCGCACGCCCATCTGTTGGAGGTGCTCGATGCCGAGCGGCACGTTGAGGCCCCGGTAGGGCAGGCCCACCACGGCGTCGGACGGGTTGACCGACAGTTCGCTCTGGTTGATGAAGTGGAACGGCGTGGACGAGGCCGATTCGAACAGCAGGCCCTCCATCGAGTCCACGCAGCCGTTGGTCCAGTACGGCAACAGCATCAGCGACATGGTGGTGCCGAAGCGGTTGAGCGACGGGTCGTACTCCCACATGGCCCGCCCGCACCCCTGATCGGCACCGACCTTGGCCATCATCTCGATCACCGCGTGGTACTCGGGGAAGTCGGGCTTGCGTTCGTAACCCGAGTAGTTCCACTGGGCCCAGGCGCTGGGCTGGTTGGCCCCCACCGCCACCCCCACCTGGCTCAGGGTCGACGCCGGCAGCACTAGTGGGGGGACCACGACGAGGCAGGCCGCGGCCAACGCCACCAGCGGTCCGGCCACGGCCCCGGCCGGGAAGGCGTCGGGCGACGGGCGCCGGAACCGGCTGATGCGGGCCCCCGGCTGCCACGGCGTCTCGCGGGCGGCCCGGAGCCGGCCCCGGACCACGGTCACCCACAGGTCCAGCCGTCGTCGCCGGTTCCACCGGGCCGCGGTCGCCACTACCTCGGCCAGGGCGTAGCCGGCCAGCAGGTAGAGGCAGAGGAACCAGAAGGGGAGGAATCGGGCGTTGTAGAGCTTGTTGGCCGGGTCGAGGCAGACGGCGGCGGCCGAGACGGTCCCCATGATGACCAGGAACAGCGCCACCCGGCTGCGGCGCACCACCATGGCGGCCACGCCGACCAGGTCGGCGGCCAGCACCCACCGGGCCGAGGCCGGGAAGAGCAGGTGGGGGAAGCCGAGCACCTTGGTGTACCCCATGTTGGTGGTGTACGCCTGGCCGGTGGCGAAGGGCAGGAGCCACCAGGCGCTCAGCCCGACCCCGACCACGCCGGCCACCACCGACCAGGACAGGCGCCTCGACCACCGTCGCCGGGCCCGCCGGCCGCGGAGGCCCCGGTGGGCGCCCCGGACCACGTCGGCGTCGAGGAGCAGCCAGACCACCGCCCCCACCGCGGCGAACAGGGCCGGGAGCAGGTGGCAGAGCAGGGTGATGGCGAAGAGCACCGCGGCCAGGGCCCGGTGCCGACCGGTGCGCAGCCCGTAGGCCCACACCCCCAGGAAGAGCATGGCGAACGAGAGACTCAGGGAGAACGAGTACTCACCGGCCAGGGTGGACAGGATGTTGCCCCCGTAGATCGAGAAGCTGGGCTCGAACAGGAACGGGAGCGTGGCCGCGGCCAGGCAGCCCGGCCCGGGGTCCCGGAGCCCGGCCAGGCGACCGAAGGCCCAGGCGCACACGGGCAGGGTCAGCGTGCCGGCCACGGTCACCAGCTTGAAGGCCACGTCGTAGGAGACGACGGCGTTGAGGAGCACGGTGAACAGCCCGGGAAGGGGGAAGTAGTACGTGTAGAGGGGGAATCCGTCGTACCAGTCCGGATCCCATCCGGTGATCTGCCCGTGGGTCAAGAGGTGCGACTTGAGGAAGGCCGGGAGCATGACGTGGGCGCCGGTGTCCCCCCCGGCCGTGGTGGTGTTAGCCAACAGCAACGAAGGATGGAGCTGGCTCAGGGCCACCAGCGTCACCCCGGCCACCACGGCCAGATTGGCCCACCCGGGCCAGGACGACCGCCGGGTCAACCGGCGGGCCCACGACGGGGGCACCGAGGCCAGCACCGGCGCCGGCCCGACCGGGGCCGGTCTCGGGGCCACCTCCACCGGGGCCGTCATCTCAGACCAGGGCCCGGCCGCCCAGGGCCAGCGGTGCCACCACCGCGACCACGGCCATCAGGTTGAAGGTGGCGTGGGCCACCATGTTCATGCCCAGCCGGCCGGTGCGATAGGCGACGAAGGACAGGACGATACCGAACAGGGCCAGTCCCAGGAGCTGGAGCGACTCGGCGTGGGCCAGGCCGAACAGCACCCCGGTCACGCCGATGGCCAGGGCCGGGCCCACCCACCCGCCCACCGTCCCGAACAGCCGGGCCAGGGCGCGCAGGAGCACGCCCCGGAAGAACAGCTCCTCGAAGAACGGCGCCCCG
>DATCBL010000008.1:0-4590 GCA_036511875.1 Acidimicrobiales bacterium | reverse complement strand
CGCCGGCCTCGGCCACCAGCCGGAGCGACGGGCCGAAGCTCTGGGCCCCGTGGGACCATCGCCCGGGGTCGAAGCCGGCCGGGTCGGTCCCGAAGCCCATCAGGTCGAACAGCAGGTCGGGCGAGTCCCGCCGGGACAGGTCGGCGAACTCCTCGATGGCCAGGTGGTCGAGGTGCCGTTGGATGGAGGTCAGGACCAGGGGCACGGCCTCGGAGATGAACCCCGGGCTGCTGCCGGTGCTGTGGATCGATGTGCCCCCGGCGAGACAGGCCGCCTCGACCCGCTCCCGGGTCCCGGCATCCATGCTCCCCGGATGGTGGAACTCACCCCGGGTGGTCACGATGTTGGCCCCGGAGGCCAGCAGCCGGCCCACCTCCTCGATATCGCAGGCCCGGGGCATGTACAGCACGCAGTCGGCCCCGAGCTCCAGGATCTCGTCGAGGTCCCGGGTGGCCGGCACCCCGGTGGGGGGCAGCCCGCAGAGCTCGCCGGCGTCACGGCCGGCCTTGTCCTCCGAGTACACGTAGAGTCCGGCCAAGGACAGGTCGGGATGCTCGATGACCCCTCGCAGCGAGCGGGTCCCGATGTTGCCGGTGGCCCACTGCACCACCCGGTAGGCCGTCGTCTGATCGCCGCCGATCGACCCCCCGGCGGTGCTCACGAGGCCGCGTCGCCGTCGGCCAGCGCCGCCTTGTATAGGACGTTCTCGGCCAGGCGCATGTGGGCGGCGTCCACCAGCTTCCCGTCCCGGCCGATGGCCCCGACCCCTTCGGCCTCCGAGGCGCGGTAGGTCTCGAGGGACCGGCGGGCCTCCTCGATCTCCTGGGCCGTCGGGGCGAAGACCTCATTGGCGATGGCGATCTGGTCGGGATGGATGGCCCACTTGCCGTCGAAGCCCAGCAGGCTGGCGTGCACCGCGGAGCGCCGGAACCCCTCGGTGTCCTCGTAGGCCGGATGGGGCGCGTCGATGGCGTCGATGCCCGCGCCCCGGGCCGCGGCCAGGACCTGGACTCGGGCGAAGTGCCAGAAGTCGCCGGGGTACTCCCCGACCGGGTCGAAGTTGCCGTCCACCCGGGCCCGCAGCGAGGCCGACAGGTCGCCGGCCCCGAAGATGACGGCCTCCAGCCGGTCGCTGGCCTGGGCGATGGCCGGGGCGTTGGCGAGCCCCTCGGCCTCCTCGATCAGCACCTCCAGCCCGATGCGCTTGGTCAGGCCCAGCTTGGTCTCGAGCTGGGAGAGCAGGACGTCGACCCACCAGACGTCCCGGGCCGAGCGGGCCTTGGGCACGATGAGCACGTCCAGCGCCTCCCGGGCGCCGGTGACCACCTCGATGATGTCGGCGTGGCACCACGGCGTCTCGAGGCCGTTGACCCGGACGGCCCGGATTGTGCGGCCCCAGTCCAAGCCGGTCAGGGCGGCCACCGCCGTGGACCGGGCCGCCTCCTTGGCCACCGGGGCGCAGGCGTCCTCCAGGTCCAGAAAGACCAGGTCGGCGTCGGAGCCGGCCGCCTTCTCGCACATCCGCTCGCTGCTGGCCGGGGTGGCCAACTCGGATCGTCGGGCGCAGGATGCTCGCACAGGGTCCTCCCTAGCTCGGGTTCAGATGACTCCGGACGCCCGGAGGGCGGCCAGGCGGTCGGGGCCGAGGCCGAGCAGCTCGCCGAAGACGGCATCGGTATCGGCGCTGAGGTGACGGCCGAGATGGTCGATTCGTCCCGGCGTCTCGGTCATGACGGCCACCGGCCCCTGGACGGTCACGGCCCCGAGGTCGGGGTCGTCGACCGGCACGAAGGTGCCCCGCGCGGCCAGGTGCCCGTCGGCCAGCAGCTGCTGGGCGTCGTAAATGGGCGCGGCGGCCACCGAGGCCGCCTCGAAGGTGGCCATGACCTCGGCCAGGGTTCGCCGACCGATCCACTCGGCCACCAGCTGGTCGACCTCGCCGGCCCGCTGCTGGCGGGGGACGGGGTCCACGTAGTCCGGGTCGTCGGCCAGGTCGGGGCGATCGATGGCCCGGTAGACGCGTGCGGCGAGGTTCGGCGACGCACTGGAGATGGCCAGCCATTTGTCGTCGGAGGTCCGGTAGGCGTTGCGGGGGGCGCTGGCGTCGAACCGGTTGCCCACTCGACCGGTGACCGTCCCGAGCTGGTCGTAGGCCAGGGTGGAGGACTCGATGAGGCGGGCCAGGGGCTCGATGAGATTGACGTCGACCAGCTGGCCGCCGCCGCCGTGCACGTCACGGTGGTAGAGAGCCATCATCACCGCGTAGGTGGCGGCGAGCGCGGCCACCCCGTCGGCCAGCATGAACGGCGGCAGGGTCGGCGGGCCGTCGGGCTGCCCGGTGAGATGGGCGAAGCCGCTCATGGCCTCGGCCAGGGTGCCAAAGCCCGGGCTGTCGCTCTTCGGCCCGCCCCGGCCGTACCCGCTCACGTGGAGCATGACCAGCTGCGGGTGGAGCTGGTGGACCGTCTCGTAGTCGATCCCCCAGCGGGCCAGGGCACTGGGCCGGTTGTTGACGACCAGCACGTCGCTGGCCTCGAGGAGCCCGTGGAAGAGCTCCTGGCCCTCGGGCTGGCGGAGGTCGAGGGTCACGCACCGCTTGTTGCGGCTCATGCTCTTCCACACCAGGCCCACCTCCCCCTTGCGGTCACCCCAGGTCCGCAGGGGATCCCCGGCCCCGGGCTGCTCGACCTTGATGACGTCGGCCCCGAACTCACCCATGGCCGTGGCCACCAGCGGCCCGGCGGCCAGCGTGGCCGCGTCCACCACCCGGACCCCGTGGAGCGGTCCCCTCGTCTCAGGCATGCTGGACGACCTCCGGCCGGGCCAGCCCGAGCGTGTCGCGGAGGGTCCCGCCGGTGTAGCGGTCCCGGAACACCCCGCGACGCTGCAGCTCGGGCACCACGAGGCGGACCATGTCCTCGTAAGCGCCCGGCGAATGGGTGGCCGCCACCGTGAAGCCGTCGCACGCTTCGGCCTCCATCCACTCCTCCATCTGGTCGGCCACCTCGGTGCCGGTGCCGACGAAGCGCGGCCCCTGGAGCAGGGTGGCCCGGTGGCCGGCCAGATCGGCCAGGGTCACCGTTTCCCCGCCGATGTGCTTCTTCAGGTTCTGGACCAGGCCGCGGATGCCGGAGACC
Organism: Acidimicrobiales bacterium; assembly: GCA_036511875.1. Taxonomy (GTDB): domain Bacteria; phylum Actinomycetota; class Acidimicrobiia; order Acidimicrobiales; family RAAP-2; genus Bog-756. Next base: position 1,453 of record DATCBL010000008.1, on the reverse strand, counting down.
GACCCGATGAGTTCGTCGGTGATTGGGGCGTCGAGGGCCAGCCCGGAGAAGTCGTAGTTCATCAGCTCGGAGAGGAGGGTCAGGGACGCCTGGGGATCGACCAGGGAGTGGAGGAACAGGTCCTCGCGCTCCTCGGCGTGGGCATGGGACTCACCCACGACGGTGTACACCATGGGCAGCATCTTCACCGACTCCGGGTCCCGCCCGGCCCCGGCGATGGCGTCCTTTTGGTCCTGGTAGTGGGAGCGGGCCACCTCGAGGCCGGGGTCTCCGGTGAAGATCAGCTCGGCCCAGCGGGCGGCGAAGTCACGGCCGCGGCCCGACGACCCGGCCTGGAGCAGCACCGGCCGGCCCTGGGGGCACCGCGGCACGGTCAGGGGCCCCCGGGCACTGAACCAGGTCCCCTCGTGGTCGAGCTCGTGGACCTTGTCCGGGTCGGCGAAGGTGCCGCCGGCCCGGTCCAGCACCAGGGCGTCGTCCTCCCAGGTGTCCCACAGCCCGGTGGCCACCTCGAGAAACTCGTCGGCCCGGTCGTAGCGGGCGTCGTGGCCGAGGTGCTCCTTGAACCCGTAGTTCTGCGCCTCGCTGTCGTTGACCGAGGTGACGATGTTCCAGGCCGCCCGCCCACCGGACAGATGGTCGAGGGTGGCGAAGGTGCGGGCCACGTGGAAGGGCGAGTAGTAGGTGGTCGAGTAGGTGGCGCCGAGGCCGATCCGCTGGGTCGCCGCCGCCACCACGCCCAACACGATGCTGAGGTCGAGCTTGACCGGCCGGGCCCCCAGCCGGACGGCGTCGGCCACCGACCCGCCGTAGATGCCGGGCATGGCCAGGCGGTCGTCGAAGAACATCATGTCGAAGCAGCCCTCTTCGAGGGTCCGGCCCAGCTTCTGGTAGTAGCTGGCATCCAGGAATCCGTGTTCGGTGGCCGGATGCCGCCACGATCCGGCGTACACGGTCGTGCTCCCGGCCTGCATGAACCCCACCAAGGACATCTGCCGCTTTGCCGTGGTCACGGACATGCTCCTCGTCCCTCCTGGTCCTCACTCCTGGTCGCCGTGCTGGCGCCCCGCCTGGTCGCCGTGCTGGCGCCTCTGGCTCGGTGCAATGTAGTATCTGATATGTCAGATTTCAAGTCGATCGGCGGCACGGTGCGCTCCCGAGCCGCCGGCGAGCTACGCGACCGCATCCTCACCGGACGGCTGGGGCCCGGCACCCGGATCGACCTCGACGCCATCACCCGCGAGTTCGGGATCAGTCGCACCCCGGTACGCGAGGCCCTCCTCGAGCTCTCCTATGAGGGGCTGGTCTCGGTCACCCCCCGCAGCGGGATCACCGTCCTCGGCATCACCCCGGGGGACGCCGTCGACAACTTCGCAATCCTGGCCACGCTGGCCGGCAAGGCCGCGGAGTGGGCCACCGAGCGTATGACCCGGCCGGTGCCGGACGAGCTCCA
>DATCBL010000007.1:0-2292 GCA_036511875.1 Acidimicrobiales bacterium | reverse complement strand
CGTGGGGGATCCCGCGACACTGGACGGGCGAGGCCCGGCCGACCCGGTGCTCCGAGGGGAGGGCTCGAACCTCCAACATCTGGCTCCAAAGGCCAGCGTTCTGCCAATTGAACTACCTCGGATCGTCGCGATCACCGCCGGCCGACTGCGGCAACAGGCTACTCCTGGAGCCCGGAACCCATTGCTCTTCTGTCTCCTCTTCGAATCTCAGGCCCGATCCGTCCCCGGCCGTTCCCCGCCGGTTCCCCGGCGGTTCACCAGGCCCTCGTGCCACGGTATTTCGGCGGGATCCCGATAGGCTCCCGGCCCGATGAGAGTCCTCGTCGTCGATGACGATCCCGCGGTCAGCGGAGCCCTCAACCGGGCGCTGCGTTTGGAGGGCTACGAGGTCTTCCTCGCCCCCGACGGTCCCCAGGCCTTGGAGGAGATGGCCATCCGACCACCCGACGCCCTGATTCTCGACATCGGGCTTCCCTCCGTGGACGGACTGGACGTCTGCCGCCGGATCAGGGCCGCCGGAGACGACACCCCGGTGCTCATGCTGACCGCCCGGGACGCCATCAACGACCGGGTCCAGGGACTCGACGCCGGAGCCGACGACTACCTGGTCAAGCCCTTCGCTCTGGCTGAACTGCTGGCCCGGCTGCGTGCCCTCCTGCGCCGGCGGCCCGACGACACCGACGAGGAGCTCCGCTTCGCCGACCTCCACCTCGACCCGGTGACGAGAGAGGCCTACCGGGGCGGTCGCCCCTTCACCCTCACCCGCATCGAGTTCGACCTCCTCGAGCTCCTGTTGCGCCACCCCCGCCAGGTGCTGACCCGCGAGCTGATCCTCGACCGGGTGTGGGGGTACACGTTCGACTCGGGGACCAACTCCCTGGCCGTCTACGTCGGCTATCTGCGCCGCAAGACCGAGGCCGACGGCGAGCCGCGCCTCATCCACACCGCTCGCGGGGTGGGCTACGTACTGCGCGAGCCCTGAGCCGTGACCACGGGTTCGGACCGACCGTGACATTCCGGGGAAGACTCGTGCTGGTCACCACGGCCGCCGTCCTCGTCGTGGTCATCCTGGGCTCGATCGCCACCTACCTCGTCGCCTACAACTCCCTGGTCGGCTCCGTAGACGCGACCCTGACCGCCCAGGCCGGCATCTACGCCAGCGATCAGGCGTTTCGACCCATCACGAATACCTGCGGCGCGGCCAACGGCCAGTGCATCCAGGTGGTTGCCCAGAACGGCAAGACCCTCCTCCCCGACGGTCCCGCCGTGCTCCCCATCACGCCGGCGGTCAAGTCGGTGGCCGGTAGTGGCGGCCTGGCTCACAACATCTACTTCTCGACCACCGTAGGGGGCGTGGACGCCCGCGAGGTAGTGGCCGCCTTACGGCCGGGGTTCACCTACGAGGGCGGTAACGGCGCAGTGGGCCTGACCGCCGGCGGGGCCCTCCAGCTGACCACCCCCCTCACCGGCGTCAACCAGGAGCTCCGCCACCTGGCCTTTGCCCTGTGGATCATCGTCATCGGGGGCGTGGCCATCGCCGTGATGCTGGGCCTGGCCGTCGGGCGTACAGCCCTGCGACCCCTCAACAACCTCACCCGCACCGTGGAGGAACTGGCCGAGACCACCGACATGTCGAAGCGGTTGGATCCCGGGGGACCCGACGAGCTCGGCCGCCTGCGACGGGCCTTCAACCGTCTGCTCGAAGCGCTCGACACCTCCCGGGAGAGCCAGCGCCAGCTGGTACTCGACGCCTCCCACGAGATGCGCACGCCGCTCACCAGTCTCCGGACCAACATGGAGGTGGCCCGGCGGCTCGAAGAGCTGGACCCGGCCGACCGTGAGGTGCTGATCAGCGACGTGGTCACCCAGATGGACGAGCTCGCCGCCCTGGTCGGGGACATGGCCGAGCTGGCCCGGGGGGGCCAGCCCGAGATCACCCGGGCGCCCATCCGACTCGACCTCATCGTGCTCGAGGCCGTGGATGTCGCCACCACCCACGGCCGCAGCCGAGGGGTCGTGTTCGACGCCCGGGTCGCCACCACCTGGGTCTCGGGATCGTCGGCCCGGATCGAGCGGGCCGTGGACAACCTGCTCGACAACGCCCTCAAGTGGAGCCCCGACAGTGGCGTGATCGAGGTGGCCTGCTCCCAGGGCACCCTGATCGTGCGGGACCACGGTCCCGGGGTCGACGCCAGCGACGTGGACTACATCTTCGACCGCTTCTACCGGGCCCCAGGGGCCCGGGGACGACCCGGGTCAGGCCTCGGACTCGCCATCGTGGCCCAGGTGGCG
>DATCBL010000006.1:0-2119 GCA_036511875.1 Acidimicrobiales bacterium | reverse complement strand
CCGTGGTCACCTGGCGGCCCGCGCCACTGCGGTCGGCCCGAACCCTGGTGGTCACCGCCGGAACGTCCGACCTGCCGGTGGCGCGCGAGTGCCAGGCCACCCTGACCGCGCTCGGGCTGGGCCCCACCCTGCTGGCCGACTGCGGCGTGGCCGGGGTCCATCGCCTGCTGGCCTCGGCCGACGAGCTGGCCGAGGCGGACGCCGTGGTGGTGGTGGCCGGCATGGAGGGTGCCCTGGCCAGCCTGATCGGCGGGATCACCCCCGCACCGGTGGTGGCCGTGCCCACCAGCACCGGCTACGGCGCCGCCTTGGAGGGCGTCACGGCGCTGTTGGCCATGCACGCCTCGTGCGCCGCCGGGATCACCGTGGTCGGCATCGACAACGGATTCGGCGCGGCCTGCGCCGTGGCCCGGATGCTGCCATGACCACCAAGGCACCATGAGGGTGGCTGACCGGCCGGGGCGCAACCGCCGCCCTGGAGCTGGCTCCGTCGATGGCCCCGGCGACGGACCCTCCACGGCGATCGGGTCCGGTCCACCGACCATGGCCTGGTTCCACTGCTTCGCCGGGATTGCCGGCGACATGGCCCTCGGGAGCCTGCTGGATGCCGGCGCCGACCTCGATGAGGTGCTGGCCTTGTTGGGGCGCCTCCCGATGGGGGGGTGGACGCTGGAGGCGGAACCGGTCCTGCGTGGGGGCATCGCCGCCACGCGTGCGGTGGTGAGTGCCGAGGACACCGTGGTGGTGCGGACCCACGCCCACATCGTCGGCCTGGTCGGCGAGTCCCGCCTCCCCGACCGGGTCACCCGGCGGGCCCTGAACGCCTTTGGCGTCCTGGCCGAGGTGGAGGCCCGGCTCCACCGTCGCCCGGTGGACCAGGTCCACTTCCACGAAGTAGGTGGCCACGACACCATCATCGACATCGTGGGGACTGCGGCCGCCCTCGAGGTCCTGGGCGTGGACGAGGTCCGGGCCAGCCCGGTGGCCACCGGGCTGGGCATGGTCCGTTCGGCCCACGGCATGCTGCCCAATCCGGCCCCGGCGGTGGTGGCGCTGCTGGAAGGCGTGCCGACCTGGGGTCGCAACGTGGCGGTGGAGCTGACCACCCCGACCGGAGCGGCCCTGCTCGCCGCCCTGTCGTCGGGCTACGGGCCGATGCCGGCCATGCGGGTGACCGGCCAGGGGTTCGGAGCCGGATCCCGTGAACTCGACGAGCTTCCCAACTGCACCCAGGTGGTGACCGGTGTGCGGGCCGACGCCAGAAGCGGTGCGGTGGCCGAGGCCGACGCCGGCCAACCGGTGTCCCTGTTGGAGGCCAACGTCGACGACGCCACCGGTGAGCAGCTGGCCCATGCCGTGGGAGCTCTGCTGGAGGCCGGGGCCCACGACGCCTGGTTGACCCCGGCGATCATGAAGAAGGGACGCCCGGGTTCGGTGGTCCACGTGCTCGGAGACCCGGCCCGGATCGCCGGGCTCCGCGACGTGCTCCGGGACACCACCGGGACGCTCGGGGTGCGGGTCACCTCCGGCGAGAGGTGGCCCGCGGCCCGGACGGTCGAGTCGGTCTGGGTGGACGGCCAGTTGATCAGAGTCAAAGTGGCGGCGGGAAGGATCAAAGCCGAGTACGAGGATGTGGCCCTGGCGGCTCGCCGCACCGGCCGCTCATTACGGGAGATGGCCTTCCGGGCCGAGGCCCGGTGGCGGGAGGAGCGCGGCGATCAGGATGTCGACGCGGCAGGGCCCGGGCTGGCTGGCGGGGGCGAGGACGACCCAGCCTGACGGCCAACCATTTCGACGACCCCGATCGACGGAGGGCGAAAGGGGTGGTCCCTTCGGGCCTGCGCCCGACGGTCTGCCGGAGGACTCTCATTGCAGTCGGACTGATAGTTTTCCCCTGGTGGAGCCGGGGCCAGAAAGCAATTCCACTCGACTCGACCCAGTCCGGCGGGTACGGCGGGGCCTCTCCCACCTGCGAAGAGGTTGGAATCGCCGGAATCTCCCCGCAGACGCCCTGGTTGATCCGACCGGCGACAATCGGTTCTTTCGGGCTCCTCGCGACCTGGCCGTGACCCCGACTCCGGTCTCGCGGGTGCTCGTGGTCGGGTCGTGCTTCACCGAG
>DATCBL010000005.1:0-9361 GCA_036511875.1 Acidimicrobiales bacterium | reverse complement strand
GCCGGCTGGCTCGGGCCCGGGATGTGCTCGAGGTGCGACAGGGCCGGGTCGGGCCTGCTCCGGGCGCGCCCCTCCGGATCCTCTTCGTGGTGCAGCGGTACGGCGAGGAGGTGGCGGGAGGAGCCGAGCTCAGCTGCCGCCAGTTCGCCACCCGGCTGGCGGCACGGGGCCACTCCGTCGAGGTGATAACCAGTCGGGCCCAGAGCGCGGAGGACTGGGCCGACGTCTACCCGGCCGGGCCCACCGACCTCGACGGCGTCCGGGTCCACCGGCTCGGGGTGACCGGGCCCCGCGACAACGAGGACTTCGGGGCCCGGACGGTCGAGGTGCTGTGGAGCGGCGAACTGGTCCCGAGGGCCCAACAGGAGCAGTGGCGACGGCTGCAGGGCCCCGACCTGCCCGAGCTGACCCCCTGGCTGGCCACCCGGGCGTCGGGCTACGACGTGGCGGTCCACTTCTCCTATCTCTACACACCGACCTGGGCCGGGCTCCCGGTGACCGCAGCCCTGGTGCCCACGGTCCTCCACGCCACGGCCCACGACGAGCCGGCCTTCTGGCTCCCGGTGTTCGACGACCTGTTCGGCCTGCCCACCCGGTACGTCTGGTTCACCGAGGAGGAGCGGGACCTGTTGCTCCGCCGGGGCGGGCCTCGGCGGGGCCAGGTGATCGGCATCGGCATGGACCTGGGCGCACCGGGTGACGGGTCGCGGTTCCGGTTGCGGTTCGACCTGGGCGATCGGCCCTACCTGGTCTTCGTGGGCCGGGTCGAGGCGGGCAAGGGATCCGAGGAGCTGCTCGCGTTCTTCGAGGCCTACAAGGGCCGCAACGACGGGCCGCTGGCCCTGGTCCTGGTGGGACCGGCCCCCGATCGACGGGCCCACCCCGACATCGTCTACACCGGGTTCGTCGACGACCAGACCCGCAGCGACGCCCTGGCCGGCGCCCTGGCGCTGGTCCAGCCCTCGTTCTTCGAGAGCTTCTCCATGGTCCTCACCGAGGCCTGGGCCCAGGGCCGACCGGTGGTGGCCCAGGGGCGCACCGACGTCCTGGTGGGCCAGGTGCAGCGCAGCGGAGGGGGTGTCGTCTACACCGGCTTCGCCGAGTTCGAGGCGGCCATCGACGTCCTGGCCGGCTCGCCGGAGCTCGGCGACGCCCTCGGGCGGGCCGGCCGGGCCCACGTGGCCCGCCAGTACTCCTGGGACGTGGTCCTGCCGCGCTACGAGAGACTCCTGGCCGAGGCCATCGGTGCCGGCCCAACGCCGGTCACCGGCTGACCTCATCTCTGCGGCCACGGGATGCAAGTCCCCAGCGTGGGCCCGCTGGTAGGGTCCCGCAGTGCCCAGTTTCGACGGCCCCGGACAGGGACTCGGCCCCGAGCGGCCGCGGCCGGCGTGACCGACACCGCCACCGTCGAGCCCGCCCTCGACATCGAGGAGCCGGTGGCCGGAAACCGGATCATCGCCTCGGTGCTGGCGGTGGTGGTCTTCGCCATCGACATGGCCAGCCCGAGCGGGATGACTGCCGACCCGATCCGGGCGGTGAGCGTCGCCGTCAGCATGGTCCACTACCACTCGCTGAGCCTGGACCGGTTCCGGCCCCTGCCGAACCCGGGCTTTGCCGTCACCGTCGTCAACGGTCACACCTACCCGCTGTTCCCCTGGGCGGTCTCCCTCTTCGCCGTGCCCTGGGTCATCGTCGAGGACATCGGGCACAAGCTCGGGATCACCGAGGGCAGCGTGGCCATGGTCCGCTCCGGGCACGACTGGGGACTCCAGGTGGTGTCGATGGCCACCGTGGTCGCGGCGGCCACCGTGGTGGTGTACTTCATCGCCCTTCGGGTCCTGCGGCTCCATCCCGCCGCCCGCCGACGGCGGTGGGCCGTGGCCGTGGCCCTGGCCTTCGCCCTGGCCACCCCGGCGTGGTCCACGGCCAGCCGGGCCATGTGGCAGCACGGGCCGTCCATGCTGTGCATCGCCCTCGGTCTCCTGTTCGCCCTGCGGGCCCAGGCCGGACAGCGCGGCTGGATGGGGATGGGGGCGGCCTTCGCGGCCAGCTACGCCATGCGCCCCACCGACTCCATCGTCATCATCGCCATCGCCGCCTGGGTGCTCCTGGCCGAGCGACGCCACCTGGTCGCCGTGGTGGCCGGCGCCGTCCCCCCGCTGGCCATCCTGGTGGCGGTCAACCTGGCCGTCTACCACCAGCCCCTCAGCCCGTACTACACCGGCGGGCAGGCCTTCGACGTCTCGGGAACCATGGTCGTGGCCCTGGCCGGCAACCTGGTCAGCCCGGCCCGGGGCCTGTTCATCTTCTGCCCGCTGGTGGTCCTCTCGGTGATCGGCGTGGTCGTCCGATGGCGGGCCGGCGAGCTCACCGCGTTCTGGAAGGCCCTGGCCGTCATCCCCGTGCTCCACTGGATCGTCATCTCGGCCTTCAAGCACTGGTGGGGCGGCGACTCCTTCGGGCCGCGCTTCTTCACCGACATCGTGCCGGTGCTGGTGGTGCTGGCCCTCCCAGCGGTCGAGGTGCTGGCCCGCTGGATGGCCCCCTCGACGGGGAGGGCCCGACCCGGGTCGGGGCCGGTGGCCGCTCCGCCGAGGCTCCGCTGGCAGAGGGCCCTGGTGGCGCTCACCCTGGTGGCCCTGGTGTGGAGCGTCGGCGTCAACGCCCAAGGGGCCATCCTGAAATCCGCGTGGTGCTGGAACAGCGAGCCGACCCAGGTGGACGCCCATCCCTCCAAGCTGTGGGACTGGAGCGACCCCCAGTTCGCCCGGGGCATCCGCACGCTGGTCTGGGGTCCGGACCGCAGCTCGGAGTTCATCCGGGACGGCGTGGACCTGATCGGGTGCCCGACGGAACCGGTGCGCCCCTGAGCGGGCGGTCGCGCCGGAGGAGGACCCGGAGCACGCGGTGGTCGGGGCCCTTGTGGATGATCACATCGGCCAGCGGGCGGGTCGGGGCCACATGGCGCCGCAGGTTGACCAGGTTGATCTCCGACCACGAGGACACCGCCACCCGGTGGGCCTCGGTGTCGGACAGCGACGAGAACCAGCGCTGGAAGTCGCTCGGCTCACCGGACCCCTCGGCCCGGAGGGCGGCCAGCCGCTCGATGTGCCAGCGGGCCACGTCCTCCTCGGCCGCGTCGACGTAGACGGCCAGGTCGACGAGGGAACGGAGCCCGTGGTCCTCCTCGATCCGAGCTCCAGGGGCTCCTTGGAGCACGGTCAGGCCCTCGACCACCAGCAGCTCGGGCCGCCGGATCCGCTGCACCGCCCCGGGCACCACGTCGTAATCGCGGTGGGAGTACACCGGGACCGTGACCTCGGCCTGGCCGTGGCGGATGGCCTCGAGGGCCCGCACCATGGCGCGGTGGTCGTAGCTCTCGGGGAACCCCTTGCGGTCGAGGATCCCGCGCTCCACCAGCATCTGGTTGGGGAACAGGAACCCGTCGGTGGCCAGGAGGTCGACGGTCGGCCTCGACGGGGCCCGCTCCAACAGACCCCGCAGCACCCGTGCCGTGGTGCTCTTGCCCACGGCGACACTGCCGGTGACGCCGATGACCGCAGTGGCCGACCGCGGCCCGGGACCCGGGGCCAACCGGTCGCTGATCCACCGGGCCAGGGGGACGTAGACGTCGAGCACCTCGTCGGGAGCGACCGGCTCCCCGGTGGCCACGGCGCCGGCCAGGGCGGGGGCGGCCCACCCGTCGCCCGCCCCGCATCCGAGCTCGATCCATCGGGGCCGGGGGAAGCTCTCGAAGCCCTCCAGGCTCCCCGAGTCGTCCGCCACGGTCGACGGGCGACTCACGGTGACCGCACGCCGATGGGCCTGCTCCGGTCGCCGACCAACGCCATGGGCGCAGCGTACGCCCTCCCTCGCGGGCCGCGGGGAGCCGGCGGCGACCGGGCCGGGGAGCCGTGGACGATGGTCGAGCCACCCGGCACGGGCCCACCGCGGTGAGGCAGGATGAGCTCATGCCTCACGACCACCGGTTCCGATTCGCCGCCCAGCTCAGCACCACTCCGGCGGGTACGGCCCACTCGTGGGCCGACCAGGCCCGGCGGGCCGAGGACCTCGGGTACTCCGCCCTGCTCATGCCCGACCACTTCGGCGACCAGCTGGCACCGGTACCGGCTCTGGCCGCGGTGGCCGCCGCCACCAGCACCCTGCGGATGGGTTCCCTGGTGTTCGGGAACGACTACCGCCACCCTGTGGTGCTGGCCAAAGAGGCCGCCACGCTCGACGTGCTGAGCGAGGGTCGGTTCGAGCTCAGCCTCGGGGCCGGTTGGATGCGCACCGACTACGAGCAGGCCGGGATCACCTACGACACCCCGAGGGTGCGGGTGGAGCGCTTCGAGGAGGCGGTCCAGGTCATCCAGGGGTTGCTGCGCACCGAGGGCCCGTTCACCTTCGAGGGCGCCTACTACCGGATCACCGAGCACGCCCTCCTCCCCCGGCCGGTCCAGCGCCCCGGCCCGCCGATCATCATCGGCGGCGGGGGCAAGCGGGTGCTCTCCTTCGCCGCCCGCCACGCCGACATCGTCAGCATCAACGTCAATCTGCGTGAGGGCACCGGCGGTCCCGAGACGGCCCCGAACGCCTCGCCCGAACGCACCCGCGAAAAGGTGGGCTGGGTCCGCGAGGCGGCCGGGGAACGCTTCGACGACCTCGAGCTCAATGCCCTCATCGGCTTCGTGATGATCACCGACGAGGCGGCCGGCATGGCCGAGGCCATGGCACCCCACTTCGGGATCAGCCCCGACGACGCCCTCCACATCCCCCTCGCCCTGCTGGGAACCCTGGACGAGATGGCCGAGGAGCTGGAGTGGAGGCGGGCCGAGTACGGCATCTCCTACTGGTCCATCGAGGCGGACAGTTGGGAGGATCTGGGACCGGTGGTGTCGAAGCTCTCCGGCACCTGATCCGGGCCGAGCGAGGGGGACGGTCCTCGGCGGTCAGCCCGGCGGCGTCCGCAGCCCGTCCCGCCAGGGATCGAGGTCGAGGCGGGGGTACCGGACGGCCGCCTCGGCCAGCAGCGCCTCGCTCCAGATGGGGTGCCCCGGGGGCGGGAAGCCGAAGAGCTCCAGCTCCCGAGGGCTGGAGTGCTCGGCGAACGACTGCCACTCGGGGGCGGTGGAGTTGGACTGGGCCAGGTCGTAGCCGATCCAGTCCTGGCCGGCGCGCTTGAACGCCAGCGCCAGCACGAACCGGGCGGTCCCCTCGGACTCGAATGGGGCTCCCCGATGGAAGACGTCGGACCGGTAGGCCAGATAGGAGCCCCGGACCCCGGCGGCCCGTCGCTCGGATGCGTACACCTCGGGTTCCCGGTCCGGCATGACCACCGGGGTGGCCTCGGAGAGATGGGCCGAGTCGCGGACCGAGACCAACCGGGTGGGGTTGTCGGTGTCGCCGACGTCGGAGAGGTACAAGAACCCCTCCAGGTTCCACCAGGGCTCCTCGGTCCCGGCGGGCAGCCACGAGTGGTTGCGGTCCATGTGCATGGGCTGCTCGTAGTTGGTGATACCGGAGTACTTGGCACTGGCATGGGCCTGGTAGAGCCGGATGTCCGGCGAGCCGAGCGCCCGTTCGGCGAAGTCGACCACCGACGGGTGGACGCACAGGCGGTCGAAGGCCCCGGTGCCGCCGAACGGGAACGCCGCCATCCACCGGTGCTGGCCCGGACGGAAGCCCGGACCGTCCTCGGGCCACTCGAACTCCTCTTTCGGATCGGGCCGTGATCCCCGCCACCGCTGGGTGACACCCTCGGGATCGGCGTGGTACTCCTCGGAGGTGGGGAAGACATGGTGGAGATCCTCGGCGGCCCGGTCGACGTCCTCGGTACCGACCAGCCCGTCGAGGAGCACCCAGCCGTGCTCCCGCCAGGTGTCCACCTCGGGATCGGTGGCCCGACGGGACGTCATCCGGCCTGGCCCCTGGTCAGGGTCGGCCGCTCCGGCTGGCGCCCCCAGCCGAGCGCCACCAGGTCGCCCACCGCGAACACCAGTGCGGCCCCGGCCGCCCCGGCCGACTCCCTTCGCCCGATCGTCCGCCCGGCCGCCAGGCTGGCCAGCACGTCGAGGGAGTCGCTGGCCAGGCCGGCCGAGGTCCAACGGCGGGCGTCGGCGGGGCCCCCCCGCCTCGCGGCCGACACCGTGCCCGCCCCGAGCACCAGGTCCCGGATCCCGATGGTCCGGAGGAGCAGGACCGACACACCACTGGGAGCCTCCCGGCTCGAGAGCCGGAGAAACGCCGTCGGCGACACGACCAGGACGGCTCCCACCGCGGCCCGCAACCAGCCCATGATCTCGCCCGTCGTCACCGTCACGGGGGTCAATCTACCCAGGGCGCACGTCGAGGGCCGGATGCGCCCCGGGACACCAAGGAACTCGGTCCGAGGCGAGATCCGACTCCGGAGCGCGCGAGTGCGGTGCAAGTTCGGGGGATCACGCTCCGACGGCATCCGGTTCGTGCGACCACACCCAGTGGTGACCCGGCCACTGGGCGACCCATTGTGGTGCTTTCGATGGTGCATTGCGTGGTGAGACGAACACCTGAGGTGGGTTATTTGATTTTTCCCGATGGATAGTGGACTGCCCTATTGCGTACCGGATATCGCTGTCATAGGTTCGCATTGACGGCAACAAGGGGCAGTTTGACAGAGGGCAGGGGTGCAGTCGTGGGGCAAGGGGCATCGACGCTGGGGCAGCTGGACGTCGGTTATCTCGATGGCGGTGGGGCGGGTTCCCGCCGGTTCATCAGCGGATACCGGCGGCTCATCGCTGAACTGGCGGCAACGTCTGGGGACCGTCGTCGCCACATCACCGTGGACGACGACGCGTCTTCCCTCACCGATCTGGACGTCGCCCGGGCCGCCTGACCAGGCGGTCGCCGTCGGTTTTCCAGTATGACCATCACCAACATTGGCAGGGGTGTCCGCGATGGATGCTCGGTCTGAACAGGAGTATCCATGCGAAGAATCCGGACAATGAAGATTGCGATCATCGCAGCTGCGGTGATCGCCTCACTGGTCGGGACGGCCTCGGCCGCCTCGGCTGCCTCGGCGGTCTCCGCCGTGACGGTGGCGGCGTCCCCGTTCACGAACGGTGTGACCGCCAACTACACCATTGAATTCCGCACCAGCGTGACCGGAGCTCTGATCAACAATTCGAGCACCATCACCCTCTCCGGTCTCAGCGGCACCTTCCCCACCACGGCCGGCGCCTACACCATCGACGCCCAGGCCCACTCGGGAGCGGCGAGCGCCATCTCGGGGGGCGGGTCCAGCGTGACCCTGACCATGCCGACCGCGGTGGCCGCGGCCGCCAACACCATCGTGACGGTGACGGTCACCGGGGTCACCAACCCGGCGGCCGGCAACTACACGGCCAACGTCAACACCTCGGTCGACACCACCGCGACGGCCAGCTCCCCCTACACCATCGGGGCGGCCACCCTCCTGAACACCTCCGGGGGTGACAAGCAGAGCGTCCCGGTCAGCACGGCCTTCCCGATCCACCTGGGCGCCAGCCTCCGGAACGGCACGACCCCGGTCCTGGAAGGCGGAGTCCCGGTGGTGTTCACCGCGGTGCCTGGTCTCACCGGGGCCTCGGGAACGTTCACCAACACCACGGGGACGTCGGCGACGACCACGGCCACCACCGGCGCCACCGGCGTGGCCACCGCCACCCCGCTGACCGCCAACGGCATCGTCGGGGCCTTCACGGTCACGGCCACGGCCACGATCCCCGGCACACCCACGACCACGCTCACGGCCACCTTCACCGAGACCAACCTGGCCCAGGGTGTCCCCGGTGCGCCGACCGGCGTATCGGCCACGGCCGGCGATGCCAGTGCCGCGGTCAGCTGGGTGGCCCCGGCCTCCAACGGCGGCAGCGCCATCCTCGGCTATACGGTCACCTCGTCCCCCGGTGGCATCACCGCCGCGGCTGGAGCGTCGGCCACCTCGGTGGTCGTCCCCGGGCTGTCCGACGGCACCACCTATACGTTCATGGTGACGGCGAACAACGCCGTCGGCAGCGGGGCCACCTCGGCGCCGTCCAATGCGGTCACGCCCACCACCGTGGCCACACCGCCTTCGTCGCCGTCGGCCCAGCACGGCTACTGGCTGGTGGGCGGTGACGGTGGGATCTTCACCTTCGGATCGGCCGGCTTCCACGGCTCCACCGGATCGCTGAAGTTGAGCCGGCCGGTGGTCGGGATCACCCCGACCGCCTCCCGCCAGGGCTACTGGCTCGACGCGGCCGACGGCGGCATCTTCGCCTTCGGTGACGCCGGGTTCTACGGGTCCATCCCCGGTTTGGGCATCCTGCCGGCCGGATCGTCGGCACCGGGCCGCAAGCTCGCCGCACCGGTGGTGGGCATGGTCCCGTCCGCCGACGGCGGCGGCTACTTCATGGTGGCCTCCGACGGGGGCGTCTTCGCCTTCGGCGACGCCGTCTTCGCCGGATCCTGTCCCGCCATCGGCGGATGCGCCGGACCGGCCGTGGCCGTCATGCCCGACCACACCGGCAACGGGTACTGGCTGGTGACCGCCACCGGCAACATCTACGGATTCGGTGACGCCCCCTTCCTCGGTGCTCCGGGGAACCTGGGTTCGCCGGTCACCTCCGCCGTCCGCACCTCCGACGGCAACGGCTACTGGATCCTGTTCGCCAACGGAACGGTCAGGGGCTTCGGGGACGCCGCCAACCTGGGCGGGCCGACGGGGAGCGCTGGCGGCCTCAACCCGGCCACCGCCATCTTCGCCACGGCGACCGGTGGCGGCTACTGGGTGGCCCAGGCCGACGGCACGGTCTCCACGTACGGCGACGCCCCCAACGACGGGGGGATGAACGGCATGCACCTCAACCAGCCGATCATCGCCGGCACGGGCTGGTAGCCCACACTTTTCTGGAGGGGGGCCAGGCGGGATCACCGACCAGACCGGAGCGGTTCGCCGCTCCGGTCTGGGGTGATCCTGGGCACCGCCGCTCAGAGCGACTGGTACAGGGCGTCCATCAGGGCCCGGTTGCGTGAGCTCTGCCACCGGGGGATCACGTGGTTCATGGCGTAGCCGAAGGCCACCCCGGCCGACGGGTCGGCAAACCCGACCGCACCCCCGGTCCCGAAGTGCCCGAAGCTGCCCGGGTTGGGCCCGAATGGTCGACGGGGGGTGGTGGGCTTGAAGCCGAGCCCGAAGGTGACCTCCTCCCCCAGCACCGGGCAGTAGCCCTCCGACTGGGGCGAGACGGCCTCGGCCAACCCGTCGGCCGAGAGCAGGAGGCCGGGCTGCAGCAAGCCGTCGTAGAGGCGGGCGATGCCGCTGGCGGTGGCGTGCCCACTCGTCGAGGGGACCTCCGCC
>DATCBL010000004.1:0-2485 GCA_036511875.1 Acidimicrobiales bacterium | reverse complement strand
CCGCCCTCCGTATCCCCACCGAGCTGCGGGTGCTGTCCACCCCGTCGGTCTCGCTGGGCAGTGCCGCCTACTCGCTGCTCCACCCGCTGGGCCTTCCGGTGACCCGCTCGGCGGTGGTGACCGTCGCCCAGGACGTAGTGGCGGTCGCCGCGGTCGCCGCGGTGGTGGGGCTGCTGTGCACCGTGCGCCGGCACGAGGTGGTGCGCTCCCTCGGGCTGGCCCTCGTGCTCATCGTGGTCGGCAGTCCCACCGTGTGGCCCTGGTACCTGATGTGGGGGCTGGTGCTGTTGGCCGCCACCACCGCCCAGCGGTCCAAGGTGCTGGCCGTGGTGGCGGCGCTGGCCATGCTGGTGGTGGGCCCGAGCGGCCATCCGCTCCTGTTGGGCCACTGGGACGTCGTGGTGTCGCTGGCCACCCTGGGCGCAGTGGCCTGGCTGGTCCGGGGCCAACACTGGAGGGCGGTGGTGACCGGACATGCCGTCTGACCCGACCCTCGCCACCGGGTCGTCGGCGGCGGTGTCGCTGCCGGCCGGCCCTCGGCCGTCGGAAGTCGGCACCGACGCCCCGGTGGGGTCCGACCCCGACCCACTCGAGGCCGGCCCTCCGGCCGGGGCCGTCCCGGACGGCAGCTCGTCCCCCCCGGGGCGACGATCGTTCCGGTGGGTCCTCCGCCCGGTCGTCTGGTACCTGGTCTCCCGGGTGGTCACCTGGGCCACCTTGGCCATCGCCGATCTCTCGACCCATCAGGGGATCCTCCAAGAGGTGGACCGGTGGGACAGCCGTTGGTTCCTGCGGGCCGCCGCCTCGGGTTGGCCAAGGCACCTCCCGTACCTGGGGGGCCATGTGGCCAGGAACACCATCGCCTTCTTCCCCCTGTTCCCGCTGAGCATCCGCTGGACGTCCCAGGTGACCGGCCTGCCCCTTTTGGCCTCGGGCATCGTCATCACCACGGTGAGCGGTCTGACCGCCATGATCGGGGTGTGGGCCCTGGTGCGTCACTACGCCGACCAGTCGGCGGCCGACCGGGCCACCCTGCTGGTGGCGCTGTTCCCCGGCTCGTTCGTCCTCAGCATGGTCTACTCGGAGGGCCTGGCCCTGACCTTCTTGGCCTTCGGCATCCTGGCCCTGCTGCAACGTCGCTGGCTGTTGGCCGGGGTGCTCGGGCTCCTGGCCAGTGCCACCACGCCGGTGGCGCTGGCCTTCGTGGTCAGCTGCGGGTGGTGCGCCTACCGTCAGATCGCCACCGAGCGGAACTGGCGGCCCCTGGTGGCCCCGGCCCTGGCCCCCCTGGGGTTCGTCGGCTACCAGGTGTGGATCTGGCAGCACACCGGCACCCTGACGGCGTGGCGATTGACCGAGCGGGGCGGGTGGGACAGCTATCCCTCGCTGGCCTACCCGGTCCACACGGTGTGGGTGTTCCTCCGCGACCCGATCGCCACCAACAAGACCGACGACCTCCTGTTCGTCTGTACCGTCCTGGTGGTGGTGGCCGCAGTGGTGGCCATCCGCTCCTCCATGCCCGCACCGATGCTCCTCTACGGGCTGTCCGCCGCGGCCCTGGGCATGATCTCGGCGCCCATCGGGCTGCGACCGCGCTTCATCTTCTTGGCCTTCCCCCTGATCGTGGCGGTGGGAACCCGGCTCCGGGGACGGGCCTACGCCGCCGTCCTGCTTCTGTCCACCGCGCTGCTGATCGGCTTCACCGCCTTCGAGGTGGCCTCGTACCGGATCTTCCCGTAGATGAAAGCCCCCGTCCTCGGACCGAGCCGACCGTCGGTGACCCGCCCCGGGACCGAGGTCCGCGTGGCCGAACCGGAGGGGACGACCGGGCCGACCGGCCCGAGCGAACGACCCGACACCCTGGAGCGGTGCGCCTGGAGCCTGGTGTGGCTCGCGACCCTGGTCGGTGGGCTGGACCTCTGGAGCAGCTGGTCCTCGTGGCCACCGGTCAACTACCTGGCCCCTTTGATGGTGCTGGTGGCCGTGGTCGGCCTGGCCGGGGGCTGGCTGGTGGGCGATCCGCGGTCACCGCTCCTCCAGTTGAGCGCCCTGGCCGCCTCCGTGGTGGCCACGTTGGGCCACGAAGGGATCGGCATCCACCTCCGTCAGTACTACAGCACCGACTCGGGAGCCTTCAACCAGGTGGCGGCCCGCCTGCTGGCCCACGGATCGAACCCGTACACCAGCACCATGGCCTCGGCCGCCCGGCTCCTGCACCCGCCGTCGGCCTTCTGGACCTACACCGTGGCCGGCGGGCACGTGACCGAGGTGTCCTACCCCGCCGGCTCGTTCCTGCTCGAGGTGCCGGCCTTCCTCCTCGGCTTCCACCACCAGGTGGTCGACTGGACGGACCTCTTCGCCTGGCTGCTCACCGGGGTGCTGATCTTCGTGCTGGTCCCGTCGTCCCTGCGCTGGATCGGGCCCCTGCTGGTGGCGGTCCCGATCTACGCCGACGTCTTCAGCTCGGGCGGCACCGACGCCGCCT
>DATCBL010000003.1:0-5067 GCA_036511875.1 Acidimicrobiales bacterium | reverse complement strand
CACCGTCTCCTCGCTGTCCACGCTCTCCGTCTGCTCCTGGTCTCGTTCGTTCTCATCCATGGTCCGTATCCCGCCAACTCTCGTCGCATCGCTGGGGGACGACCTCCTCTCCGTCGGTACAACACCGGTCCGAGCCTGCCTGTTCCACGTCGGGCTGCTGGTTCCATCGGAGAGGAGGGCCCGAGGCTTGAGGCAAAGCTGGAAGCGTCGTCGACCAGGGAGCGGAGCACCAGGATCGGCCGACCCGGAGGCCATGGCCCCGCCGCCGATCGGACCCGCTCCTTTGAGGCGGCGGGTTCTGGGCCGCGATGGCCTCCGCGGTGACGGACCTCGATCGGGCTAGCCGGCGATGGAGCTCCACCGGCCACCGGCAGTCGGCCGGCCCGGAAGGGGCACTCGCCACCGCACCTCGATGGCAACCGACGGGTCGTAGAAACCACGGGACGTGCCTATCAAAGGGCATGACAGTCTCCCGAACACAACAGAAGGCCACGGAACGTGGTCCAGGTGAGTGGTGGTGCCAGCCTCACCCGATCCGACCGGGAGCCACCCTTCACGGCGACCCATCCATGCGCCACGCTGGCATGGTGTCCGCGCTCGAGGCCTGTCGGAGGGAGCGCAGTCCCCAGGTCTCCCGATCACCGATTGGCAGGGCAGGGGCGCCCGGGGGCACTGTGGGCCGAGTGGGCCCACGATGAGCGCGGTGGACGTGGTGGTGGTGGGATCGGGACCCAACGGCCTCGCCGCCGCGGTGACCCTGGCCGCGGCCGGCCTCTCGGTGACGGTGGTGGAGGGGGCCGATTCGTTGGGGGGCGGGTGCCGGACCGAGGCGCTGACCCTCCCGGGCTTCCTCCATGACGTCTGCTCCACGGCCCACCCCATGGTGGCCATGTCGCCCTTCTTCCGCCAGCCGGCCTTCGAGGGCCTGCGAGCCACCCTCCGTCAACCGGAGATCCCCTTCGCCCACCCCCTCGACGGCGGGAACGCCGCGGCGGCGTGCTCCTCGGTGGAGGCCACGGCCGAGTCCCTCGGCGTCGACGGGCGGGCCTACCGGCGCCTGATGGCCCCGCTGGTCGAGTCGGCGGTGCCCATCGGCAACGCCGTCCTGGCCCCGCTGCGATCCGTGCCCCGCCACCCGATCCCCCTGGCCCGGTTCGGACTCCCCGGCCTCCTGCCCGCGTCCCGATTGGCCGACCGGTTCGCGGCCGGCGGGGCCAAGGCCATGTTGGCCGGGGTGGCGGCCCACTCCATGGCCCGGCTGACCGCCCCGCTGACCGCGGCCTTCGGGCTGTTCCTGACCATGACGGCCCACGCCGCCGGCTGGCCGGTGGTCGAGGGCGGCAGCTCGGGCATCACCGAGGCCCTGGTGGCCGAGGTGGAGCGCCTGGGGGGCACGGTGTCGACCGGGCAGTGGGTCCGGTCGTTGTCCGAGCTCCCGCGGGCCACCGCCGTGGTGCTGGACACCTCCCCGGCCGGTCTGGCCTCCCTGGCCGGGGCCGCCCTACCGGCCCGGTACGGGCGCTCGCTCGAGAGGTTCCGCTACGGGCCCGGTGTGTGCAAGGTGGACTGGGCCCTGTCGGGCCCGGTGCCGTGGAGCGCCGAGGTGGGCCGCCGAGCCGGGACCCTGCACCTCGGCGGAACCTTCGCCGAGGTGGCGGCGGCCGAGGCCGACGTCAACGCCGGAAGGCACCCCGAGCGCCCGTTTTGCATCGTGGTGCAGGCCGGGGTGGCCGATCCCACCCGGGCCCCGGAGGGACACGCCACCTTGTGGGGGTACTGCCATGTGCCGTCGGGCTCGACGGTGGACATGAGCGCGGCCATCGAGGCCCAGATCGAACGGTTCGCCCCGGGGTTCTCCGACCTGGTCCTGGCCCGCACGGTCCGCACCGCGGCCCAGGCCGAGCAACACAACCCCAACTACGTGGGCGGGGACATCGCCGGGGGAGCGTCGACGCTGAGGCAGACCCTGTTCCGGCCCACCGTCCGGTGGAACCCCTACCGGACACCGCTCGACGGCATCTATCTGTGCTCGGCGTCGACGGCCCCCGGCGCCGGGGTGCACGGGATGTGCGGGTTCTACGCCGCCCGCACGGTGCTCCACGACCGCTTCGGCGGTCCCTCGCCGTTGACCGCCTGAGCCCGGCTCGGCGGCCGGGTGGAGAGGTCAGGTTGCCGCCGTCGATGACGTCCCCGGGGTCGGGGCCGTGTTCTGGAGCGAAGGCGCCGGCGGGGTCGGCCGTGCCGGTGACCCGGCGGTCCGTTCCGGCAACAACAGGACGGCCCCGGCCAGGAAGCACAGGGCGCCCACGAAGGTCCCCAGGTTGGAGAGTTCGATGTTCCGGATCTGCCCGGTGGACGGGACGATGTAGCCGGCCACGGCCGAGACGCCGAAGGCGACCGAGCCGACCAGGTTGAGGGCGGTGATCTGCCAGGGGATGCTCTTCGGCGACCAGGCCATCCAGCCGTGGCAGACCTCGGACCAGGCCAGGCCGCTGGCCACCAGGAAGCAGACCGAACCGATGGCGTCGGGTCGCCAGACGTGCTGGTGCGCGGCCTGCGCCGACAGGTCGACCCGGACGGCGTCCCCGGTGCTGACATTGAAGTAGAGCGTCCCGATCAGTTGGATGCCTGACGCCCACCAGTCGATCTGGCCCGGCCGCCAGACGAAGACCTTCCCCAGCCCCCGCGGCGGCGCCTTCGAGCCGGCGTCCACCGACTCGCGGTACTGGAGGAAGCCGGCACCGGTGAAAAAGACCGAACCCACGAAGAAGGTGATCGAATCGGGTCGGGCCCCGACGGCCCCGACGTACCCGGGCACCGCGCCCAGGGCGAACAGGGCCGAGCCCACCGCGAACAAGATGGCGATCCACCAGCCCCGGGCCCCCGGCGCCCACCAGGTCGAGGCCCCGGCGCCCGAGGCCGTGGGCGCCTGTTTGCGGTGTCGCCGGGATTCCCAGCGGGCCACGAGCCCGTCGGGCTGTTCGGTCTCGATCAGGGTGATGAACGGCCCCAATCCCTGCTGGCGGGGGACGGGGCCCCGGACCTGGTCCACCGACGACGCATCGATGCCGCCCGGCCCGCGGGCGGCCCCGTGGTCACCACCGGACCGGGATTCCGTCGACATCGGACCAGTATCGCCCGCGGTCCGGCCGGGAGTCGATGGCACTCTGCGATGATGAGCACCCGCACGGCGTGGTCCGGCGGGAGCCACCGAGCACCCGGCCACCGAGCCACGAGCCCAGGGAGGAGCTACCGATGGAGGGCGAGATCACCGACAGCGATCGTGTGGCCATGGTGCGGTCCGCCGTGGCCCGGCTGGGCCGGGAGGACCTGAAAGCGGCCCTGGCCCGCACGTCAGACGCCTCGTTCGTGGCGCCCAACGCGGTGACCAACGCCCTCAACGCGTTGCGCAAGCATCGCGACCCGGCCGGGGTCGTGAGCCGGCCCCAGTACCGGGCGGCGTTGCCGTACGTGGCCGCGGTAGCGGCCGATGACTGCCTGGCCCGGACCGTCGAAGCGCTCGGGGAGCACTCCGACGATCCCACCCGGGACCAGCTGTTGAGCGCGTTGGAAGAGGTGCGTGGGGAGTTCCCCGACGTCATCATCGGCGTCATGCTGGCCTCGGTGGCCGACGCCGACATGCCGGCATCGGACCTCTGCTTCGAGGCGGCCGCCACCGACGAACGCTTCGGCCTGACCGACTGGGCCGCGGAAGGCGGTGCGCCGGAGGGAGGCGGCCCGGCTCCCGGGCCCCGGCCGGAGCGGGTCACCACGCCCGAGCAGCGCGAGGCCCGGCGCCTGAAGAAGCAGAAGGACGCCGACGAGCGCCGGAGGAAGCTCGACGCGGCCCGACGGGCCGGTGAGCAGGTGCGCCGGGCCCGGAAACAGGAGCGGTCGAGTGCCGGCCAGTCGGCGGCGGCCGGCGATCGGTCCGATCCGAGCGGCCGGACCGGTGGGGCGGCCCGCCTCCACCGCCGGGCCGCCCTCACGCCGCTGCAGGAGGACGAGTTCGACCGCGACGACCCCTGGGCTGGCGGCGTGGTGTTCGCCTGGGTGCCCTTCGACTCGATCGACTCGGATCATCCCGAGCTCGACGGGAAGTCACGGCGATGCGTGGTGGTGGCGGGATCGCCCAGCCACCTGCTGGTCCGGGCCGGCTACTCGGAAGGGGGCATGAAGAGCCGCGACTGGAAGGCGGTGCCGCTCCGCCACTGGAAGCGGGCCGGTTTCGACCAACCCACCTGGGTCGACAGCGACCCGCTGCGGGTCGAGCGCCCGACGGAAGGGGGGCCGGTTGGCTGGCTGGCCTCCGAGGACTGGAACGCCCTCTGGTAGCCCGGCCCACGGGTGCGGACCAGCTCACCGGGCGGTCAGGTGGGCAGGGTGAGCGGCAGGTCGAACAGCTCGAAGAGGGACGGGATCTGGAACACGACGTTGCGTGCGATCCCGGAGTCGGTGAGCGTGAAGACCTGCAAGCTGTTGGCCTCGTAGGTGCCACCCGGGCCACGAAAGTAGGCCCCGACCGCGGGTTGGCCGTTGGCGGTGGTGGGGACCATGCGGCCGTCTGAGCCTCGTATTCGGAAGACCCTGGCCATGAACTGGCCGTAGTGCGGGCGGCCGACCAACCACAGCGGGACCGGGGGCATCTCCAGGACCACCTGGTCAGTGAGCAGCCGGGTGAGCGCAGGGATGTCGGCGCGCTCGAATGCGGCCACATACTGGTCGACGAGGGCCCGACTGGCCGGGTCGGGCGGTTCCTCGGTCCGATCCTCGGTGGCTGAGACCTCGGCCAGCCGGGCCCGGGCCCGTTGCAGGCCGCTGGTCACCGCGGCGGGGGTCGTGGCCAGCATGTCGGCCACGTCGATGGCGGGGAACCCCAGGACGTCACGCAGGATCAGGATGGCGCGTTGACGAACCGGCAGGTACTGCATGGCCGCCACGAACGCCAGGCGCAAACTGCCCCGAGCGGCACCGATCGTCGCCGGGTCGTCGGGCGCCCCGAGCATGGCGTCGGGCATCGGTTGGAGCCACGGCACGTCATGGGCGGGAGCCAGTGGCTGTTCCGGG
>DATCBL010000002.1:0-5014 GCA_036511875.1 Acidimicrobiales bacterium | reverse complement strand
CGACGTGGAGCTCTCCTCCTACCCCGGGGGCATCTCTGTGACCGGAACGGTGACGGCTTCCTGGAAGGGTGAGTGCCGACGGTGCGGTGGTCCGCTGACCGGCGAGGTGTCGGCGGCCGTCCACGAACGGTACGCCCCCGCCGGGGGCGCCGGGGCCGACGAGGACACCTACCTGCTGACCGGGGACGAGCTCGATCTCGAGCCGCTGGCCCGGGACGCCGTCCTCCTCGACCTGCCCCTGGCCCCCCTGTGCTCGCAGGAGTGCCTCGGGCTGTGCCCCCAGTGCGGGACCAACTGGAACGACGGTCCCTGCCACTGCCCCGGGGTGGTCGATCCCCGCTGGTCGGCCCTCGACGCCTTGCGGGAGTCCTGAGGAGCGAGGGCCGGGCGTGATCCCTCCGACCCCGCCATCGCCTAGGATGCCCTCCCTATGGCCGTACCGAAGAAGAAGACCTCCAAGGCGAAGACCCGCAGCCGCCGGGCATCCAACTGGGTGCTGAAGGCGCCGGCCCGCTCGGTGTGCCCCCAGTGCTCGAACGCCAAGCTGCCCCACGTCGTGTGCCCGAACTGCGGTTGGTACAAAGGCCGTCAGGCCATCGAAGTCGAGTAGTGGCCCGGCGGGTCGCACGACCGGCCGGCGACGCGCTGGCCTTGCTGCCGGTGGCGGTCGACGCCATGGGCGGTGACCGGGCTCCCGACGAGATCGTCGCCGGGGCCCGACAGGTGGCCGAGGGGACCGACATCACGGTGGTGCTGGTGGGCCGCCCCGGGGCCATGGGCGACACCGGCGACCTCCCCTGCATCCCGGCCAGCGAGGTCATCGGCATGGACGACGACCCCGGGCAGGGGGTGCGGAGGAAGAAGGACTCGTCCCTGGTCCGAGCAGCCGAGGCGGTTCGGGACGGCCAGGCCATGGCCATGGTGTCGGCCGGGAACACCGGGGCGGCTATGGCCTCGGCCCTGCTGCGTATGGGGCGCCTGCCTAATGTGATCCGGCCGGCCATCGCCACGCCCATCCCCAATCTCCATCGGACCTGGCCCACCGTGTTGCTAGATTCGGGAGCCAACGCCGAGTGCACGTCGCCGATGCTGGTGCAGTTCGCCCAGATGGGGGCGGCGTTCGCGGCCAAGCGCTACGGGGTGGACCGACCCCGGGTGGCCTTGCTCTCCATCGGGGAGGAGAAGTCCAAGGGAACCCCCTTGGAGAAGGAGACCCATGCCCAGCTGGCCGCCGGGGCCGGGGGACCGGGGTTCGACTTCGTCGGCAACGTCGAGGGTCGGGACTTCTTCGACGACTCCGCCGACGTGGTGGTGACCGACGGCTTCACCGGCAACGTGGCCCTCAAGACCATGGAGGGGACCCTCCGGTTCCTGATCGGGGCGCTCACCGAGATCCTGTCCCGGCCCGAGGTCACCGAGGCCGCCGATGCCCTCTACCCGCACCTCCTCCCCCTGGCCGCCAACCTCGACCCCGACAGCACCGGCGGGGCCATGCTGCTCGGGGTGGACGGGGTGTGCGTCATCAGCCACGGCTCGTCGTCGGCGGCCGCCATGGTCAACGCCATCACCGCCGCCCACGACCTGGCGGTGGGCGGCCTGGTCGAAGCGCTGGCCGACTCGGTCACCCCGGTGCCGGTGCCCGACGGCGGGAGCGCGGCAGCGGGGGCCTGACCGGCAGAGGGCCGGGGGACCGGGGCGATCAGGCCCAGAACCAGGCGATCAGCCCCAGAAGCGATCAGCCCCAGAAGGAGGCCAGCAGCCCCAGGTCGTCGGCGGCCTGCCGGGCCCCGAGGGCCAGGGCCTTGGGCACCGAGGAGGGGGACATCAGCTCCATCAGGTCCACCTCCGACGGCACCCGCACCACCACCTCGGCCCCCGACTCCTTCAGGTCCTCGAGCTCCCGGATCCCCTCGCCGGGGTGGGAGGTCATCATCCCCTCGGACAGGTCGCTCCCGTCGGTCAGGGCCAGGATGAGGACCCTCTTAGCCCCACCGAACAGGTCGAGGTGGGTGCCGGTCCCGCTCACGCCGCCGTCCATGCAGCGGCGGTCCCCGATGGGCTGGGGGCTGAAGACCCCGGGCACCGCGCTGCTGGCGGCCACGGCGCGGGGGATGCTGGTCCGCGAGTCCCGGGTCACAACGCACCGCTCGCCGGTGTAGGCGTCGACGCAGGTGATCTGGAGCGCCCCGGAGGTCCACGGAGCCGGGCCCAGCACCAGGGAGATGTTGCGCCGCATGACCTCGGGCTTGGGGGTGGAGGCGGCCAGGGCGGCATGGCCGATCTCCTGCACCGTGGACGGGTCGCCGTCGGTGGCCTTCAGGAACAGGTCGAGGGCCCGCTGCTGGCTCGGCTTGAGGGCCGACGCCGGGGCCAGCACCGAGACCAGGGCCGGGACCTTGGAGAGCAGCGACACCTCGGAGTGGAGGCGCTTGAGCTTGCCTCCGACCAGGGCCGACGCCACGATCGAGCCGGCGGAGGTCCCGACCACGCGGTCCGAGTCGTCGAAGCGGATCCCCTGGCCGGCCAGCGTGTGGAGGTACCCGACCTGCCAGGCCACGAAGTACAGCCCGCCCCCACCGAGGCACAGCCCCCGATCGATCCCCCGGCCGTAGGCGGCACCGAAGTCCCGGGGGCGGGCCAGGGCCAGGGAGGCGGCGGAGGCGGAGGCGGCATCGGACCGGTCGCGGCGGGGCACGGAGCAACATTACCGGGGGCCGGCCAGAGGTGGTTCAGCGGTTGAGCAGGTCCTTGGCGATGTGGGTGATCTGGATCTCGTCGGTGCCGGCGTAGATCTGGAAGACCTTGGCGTCGCGGGCCAGCTGCTCCACCCGGAACTCGGCCATGTAGCCGTTGCCCCCGAAGAGCTGGACGGCCTCCATGGCCACCTCGGACGCGGCCTGGGCCGAGTAGAGCTTCATGGCCGAGGCCTCGGCCAGGGACAGGCTCTTCCCCGCCGCCGAGAGCTCGATGTGGCGGAAGACCAGGTTCTGCACGTTGAGCCGGGCCACCTCCATCTTGGCCAGCTTGAGCTGGATCAGCTGGCGGTCGCCGATGGGTTGGCCCCACAGCATGCGGTTCTTGGCGTACTCCACCGAGAGCTTGAGGCACTCCTCGATCAGGCCCAGCGACATGGCGGCCAACCCGGCCCGTTCGGTGACGAAGTTGCCCTTGGCCGACTCGCGGCCGCCGCCCGCTCCCTCGTCCTCGGTCTCGCCCAGCAGATGGTCGCGGCCGACCCGGACGTCGGAGAGGAACAGCTCGCCGGTGGGTGAGGAGTGGAGGCCCATCTTGCGGAACGGCGCCGACTGCTCGAGTCCCGGGGTGCCCCGGTCCAGGACGAAGGTGAGCACCTGGCGCTGGCGCACCGGGGTGTCGGAACCGTCGTCGAGCTTGGCGTAGAGCACGATGGTGTCGGCGTAGGGCCCGTTGGTGATGAAGGTCTTGTTGCCGTTGAGGATGTACTCGTCGCCGTCCCGCCGGGCCGTCGACTGCATCCCGCCCAGCGCGTCGGAGCCGGAGTTGGGCTCGGTGATGGCCCAGGCCCCGACCTTGTCCCCGGTGAGCAGGTCGAGGCCCCACCGCTCCATCTGGGCCGGCGTCCCCTGCTTCATGATGGTGCCGCCGGCCAGGCCCAGGCTGACCCCCATGGCCGTGACGATGCCCGGGCAGTAGTGACAGAGCTCGATGATGGGGATGAGGGTCATGGCCGCCGCCCCTCGGTCCCCCTGGCGCTCCGCCCGCTCCTGCTCGGACTCCGGGCCGGCTCCGGACACCTTGCGCTCGAGCTGCCGCTTGAAGCGGTCCCGGGCCATCTGGTCCATGCCGAAGGTGGCATACAGCTTGCGGATGATGTCGTAGGGAGGCAGGTCGCCGTGCTCGAGGGCGTCGATGTTGGGCACCACCTCGGCCTCGACGAACCGCCGCACGGCCTCCCGCACCATGACCTGCTCCTCGGACCATTCGAACACGATCGACCTCCGGTGACCTCGACAGTCTCGCTGTGGCGCTCACGAGGCTAACCGAGGTCCGCCTACAGTCGGTACGTGCGACTGACGGGCCGACCCGAGCAGACTGCCTACACCCGTTGGGGGGGCGAGGCGTTCTTCACCGCCCTCATCGAGCGCTTCTACGAGGGGGTGGCCACCGATCCGCTGCTCCGGCCCATGTATCCCGACGACCTGACCGACTCCAAGGCCCACCTGGCCCTGTTCCTCATGCAGTACTGGGGGGGTCCGCCCCGGTACAGCGAGGAGCGGGGCCACCCCCGGCTGCGGATGCGCCACGCCCGGTTCCCCATCGGCAGCGCGGCCGCCGAGGCCTGGCTCCGTCACAT
The DNA here is from genome assembly GCA_036511875.1 of Acidimicrobiales bacterium. GTDB lineage: Bacteria > Actinomycetota > Acidimicrobiia > Acidimicrobiales > RAAP-2 > Bog-756. The sequence continues at coordinate 681 of DATCBL010000002.1, read as the reverse complement.
GACCGCGGCGGTGAACGACGCCGGGATGGACCCGGCCGACCAGGCGGAGCTGCTCGAGTACCTGGCCATGGCGGCCCGGAGCCTGGTCAACCAACCGGGCTAATCCCGCGCTGCCCCGCGGGTCCGGCCGCCCGGGTCGATCGGGCGGCTACTGCGTGTCGCGGTCGGCCGTCCGGGTCACGTCGACCGATACGTCGAGCGTGTGGGAGTCTCCCCCGCCGAAGACGATGCCCTTGAGCGGCGACACATCGGAGTAGTCGCGCCCCCACGCCGTGGTCACGTAGGTCGAGTCCACGATCTGGTCGTTGGTGGGGTCGACGTCCAGCCAGCCCCAGCCGGGCACGAACACCGACGGCCAGGCGTGCGAGGCATCGGCGCCGACGAGCCGTTCCTCACCGGGCGGAGGCTCCGTCTCGAGGTAGCCGCTCACATAGCGTGCGGCCAGGCCCATCGAGCGGAGGCAGCCGATGGCCAGGTGGGCGAAGTCCTGGCACACCCCCCGTCGGAACTGCAGCACCTCCTCCAGTGGGGTGGTCACCGTGGTGAAGCCGGGGTCGTAGGCGAAGTCGTGGTAGATCCGCGAGGTGAGGTCGGCAATCCCCTCCACCAGGGGCCGGCCCGGGCTGAAGGACGGTTCGGCGTACGAGCGCACGCCGAACGACGCGGGCACCAGCGGTGATT
>DATCBL010000001.1:0-2684 GCA_036511875.1 Acidimicrobiales bacterium | reverse complement strand
CCGCCCCCGACCGGCCGGCCACCGCCGAGCCGAGGGGGACGACGCAGTCGACGGCGAGCGGCGCCCGGGGGGTAGACATGGCGTGTGGCGCCCGGATCACTGGCCAGCTATCGACGGAAGCGGGACCCCGACCGGACTCCTGAGCCGATCCCCGCGGTCGGCTCCACCCGGACCCGGAAGAACAAGCGGCCGACCTTCGTGGTCCAAGAGCACCACGCCTCGAGCCTGCACTGGGATTTCCGGCTCGAACGCGACGGGGTGCTGGCCTCGTGGGCCCTCCCCAAGGGCGTGCCCATGTTCCCCGACCAGAACCATCTGGCCGTGCAGGTCGAGGACCATCCTCTGGAGTACGGGTCGTTCAGCGGCACCATCCCGGCCGGCGAGTACGGCGGCGGCGAGGTGTCGATCTGGGACCACGGCGTCTACGACTGCGAGAAGTGGCTGCCCAAGGAGATCATGGTGGTCCTCCACGGCCAGCGGGTCGAGGGCCGCTACGTCCTGTTCCCCACCAAGGGCAAGAACTGGATGATCCACCGGATGGATCCGGCCCCTGAGGGCTTCGCACCCCTGCCCACCCACCTGAGCCCGATGCTGGCCGTGGCCGACCGGCTCCCCCCCGATGACGGCCGGTGGGCCTACGAGTTCAAGTGGGACGGCATGCGCGTCCTGGTCTGGGTGGACGGGGGCCGCCTGCGGATGGTGAGCCGCAACGACAACGACGTCACCGGGTCGTTCCCCGACCTCCGGGGATTCGCCGAGTCGCTCGCCTCCCACCAGGCCCTCCTCGACGGTGAGCTGGTGGTCCTGGGCCACGACGGGAAGCCCTCCTTCTCCCAGCTGCAGCACCGGATCCATGCCGGGTCACCGGCCTCGGCCCAGCGGTTGGCCCCGGCCTCCCCGGCCAGCCTGGTGGTCTTCGACCTCCTCCACCTGGACGGCGCCTCCCTCCTCGACCGGGCCTACGACCAGCGGCGCTCGGCCTTGGAGGCGCTCGGGATCGGGGCCCCGAACTGGGCGGTGACCCCGTCGTTCACCGACGTCACCGGCCGAGAGATCCTCCGCGTCGCCGTCGACGCCGGCATGGAGGGGGTGGTGGCCAAACGACGCACGAGCCTCTATCGGCCGGGCCAGCGAAGCCGGGAGTGGATCAAGGTCAAGCACCAGCGCACGCAGGAGATGGTGATCGGCGGGTACACCAAGGGGAAGGGGGGCCGGCGGGCCGACTTCGGCGCCCTCCTGCTCGGCGTGCCGGCGGCGGGCACGGCCAAGCTGACGTTCGTGGGCAAGGTCGGGACCGGCTTCTCCGAGGCGGACCGGGGCGACCTGCTGGTCAGGCTCAGGCGGATCGAGCGGGCCACCAGCCCGTTCGACGCGCCGCTGCCCACCGGCCTCCGCAAGGAGGCCACCTTCGTCTCCCCCAAGATGGTGGGTGAGGTCCGCTTCGGCGAGTGGACCCCGGACGGCCACCTCCGCCATCCGGTGTGGCGCGGCCTCCGCCCGGACAAGTCGAGTGCGGAGGTACGACGTGAGCCCTGAGGGCTCGGTCCGCACCACCGTCGGGGGGCGGGAGCTCTCCGTCTCCAACCTCGACAAGGTGCTCTACCCCGCCACCGGGTTCACCAAGGGGCAGGTGATCGACTACTACGCCCGGGTGGCCGGGGTCATGCTGCCCCACCTGCGAGACCGGCCCCTGACCATGAAGCGCTACCCCAACGGGGTCGACGAGAAGTACTTCTTCGAGAAGCACATCCCCGGCCACTCCCCGAAGTGGGTCCGACGGGTCGCCGTGCCCTCCACCGGGGACGGGCCCCCGGTCGAGTACCCCCTCATCGGAGACCTCCCCAGCCTGGTGTGGGCCGCCAACCTGGCCGCCATCGAGTTCCACGTCCCCCTGTGGCACGCGGGGCGGAGGAGCGTGCTGCCCGCACGACCCGACCACCTGGTCTTCGATCTCGATCCGGGCCCTGGGACCTCGATCGTGGAGTGCTGCCGGGTGGCCGGCTGGGTGGCCGAGACTCTGGCCGAGGGCCGTGACGGGTGCCGGCCCAAGACCAGTGGCTCCAAGGGCCTCCAGCTCTACGTGCCCCTTTCCGGCCGCCCGACCTGGGAGAAGGCCCGCACCCGGGCGCACGATGTGGCCGTCCAGCTCGAGCAGGACCACCCCGACCTGGTGGTGTCGAACATGCGCCGGAGCCTCCGGGACGGCAAGGTCCTCATCGACTGGAGCCAGAACCACCCGGCCAAGACGACGGTCGCGGTGTACTCCCTCCGGGGTCGTTCCGAGCCGACGGTCTCCACGCCGGTGACCTGGGAGGAGGTCGACCACTGCACCGGGTCCGGTGATCCGGACCATCTCGTGTTCACCGCCGGGCAGGTGCTCGAACGGATCGAGGCGGACGGCGACCTCTTCGCCGCGGTGTAGGCCGGGGCGAAGTCCCCCTTGTCGCTGCCGGAACGCCACCCCTAAGCTTCGGCGCGGTGTTCGGGATGAACACCGTCGGTCCGACCACGGCAGCGAGGAGTCAGCGATGGGCGCCATGGGCGAGCGGTTCCTGCTGCTGGAAGACACGGCCGACGCCCTCGACGTCATCGATCCCGAACTGGCCCGGCAGTTCCGGCTGGTGAACGGCCTGCCCTTCCCGGGGCTGGGCGGCGTCCGGCCGGAGGGGCTCGATCCCTCCGGG